>NZ_JXIS01000070.1:0-29357 GCF_000836715.1 Bacillus sp. L_1B0_5
CAAATATGTTGGCTTATGCCAACCGACGTTCATCTCCCACCTAAAATTGGTGTTTCACACCTTCACATTTTTGAGGAAGGAGTCTTCTGTCGGAAAACGATAAATATTTGAAGTAAAAGATTATATCCTCAGTTTTCAATGATTAATATGTATCTTAAACTTGCAATGGAAACGTGTGTTTTAATATCCGATAAACCAGTTTATCTCTCAACAAATGGCTTGCTAATGGAACTACACACAAATTGAAGAGAGGTTTTTCTTAGCTAAAATTAATTTTTTAATATGAGGAGGTATATATTTTCATGTTTTTTAAAGATAAAAACGTTTTAATTATTGGTGGAACAGGAACAATTGGAAAAAGCATTCTTTCTAATGTTCTACAGGAAAAGCCAAAAGTGGTAAGGGTTCTTAGTAGAAGTGAATATAATCAATTTTTATTACAAGAAGAATTTAGGGATAAAAATCAAAATATTCGTTATTTAATTGGGGATATTCGTAATTATGATCGAGTATTTAGTGCGATGGAAAATATTGATTATGTATTTCATGTGGCCGCGATGAAGCATGTGTCTTTTTGTGAATATAATCCGTTTGAAGCAGTTTTGACCAATATTTTTGGAACACAAAATGTAATAAGAGCCGCAATTGCTCAGAAAGTAAAAAAGGTAGTTTTTACAAGTTCTGATAAAGCGATTTCACCAACAAATAATTACGGTGCAACAAAGTTGACTGCTGAAAGATTGATTACATCAGCGGAATATTCAAAAGGTTCAAGTGAAACGATATTTGCAAGTGTTCGTTTCGGAAATGTGATGGGGTCAAGAGGATCTGTCATTCCTTTATTTGAAAATCAAATTAAAGAAAACCAAAAAATAACTGTAACGGATCTTAGTATGAGTAGATTTATGATGACACTGAATCAAGCAACTATGTTAACAATTGAAGCAATGAAAATAGCAAAGGGTGGTGAAACTTTTATATTAAAAATGCCAGTTATTTCATTAAAAGATTTAAGTGAAGTGATGATAGAAGAAGTTACAAAGTTATATGGGTTGCCTAAGGAGAATATAAAAATTGAAGAAATTGGATTAAAACCTGGTGAAAAAATGTATGAAGAACTTATGACACATGATGAGTCTTTACAGGCTTTTGAATTACCAGATATGTTTATCATTCCTAGCCCATTAAAAAAGGGTACACAATATGAAAATGCAGAAAGGGCGAAAGCAGGATTTTACCGTTCTGATAATCAAAATGCGATTTCAAAAGAAGAGCTTAGAAATTTAATATTAAACCAGCAACTATTAACAGGAGGGGAGAAACTATGAGAATATTAGTAACTGGTGGTGCAGGTTTTATTGGTAGGTGGGTTGTGAAGAGATTATTGCAGGATAAGCATGAAGTATGGATATTAGACAACTTAGCAAATTCAACTACTGCAAATATCACCGAGTTTGCACACGATCTAAATTTAAAGCAATGCATTCAAGGAGATATTAAAGATAAAAAATTAGTTGCTGAATTATTTAAAAGTAATTCATTTGACCTTTGTTATCATTTAGCAGCGAGTATTAATGTTCAAGATAGTATAGATGATGCTAGATCAACTTTTGAGAATGATACAATAGGTACTTTTAATTTGTTAGAACAATGTCTTAAGTATAACGTCAAAATGGTCTTTATGAGTACTTGTATGGTATATGATAAAGCTACTAATATACAAGGAATATCAGAATTAGACCCGATTAAACCAGCTTCTCCATATGCTGGATCAAAAATTGCTGCTGAAAACATGGTTTTATCTTACTATTATGCTTATAAGCTACCTGTAGTGGTTATTCGTCCATTTAATACGTATGGTCCATTCCAGAAAACAGGTGGGGAAGGTGGGGTTGTTGCCATTTTTATAAATAATAAATTAGATAATGTACCATTGAATATATATGGGGATGGAAAACAAACGAGAGACCTTTTATACGTTGAAGATTGTGCAGATTTTGTTGTGGCAGCAGGATACTCTGCAAAAGCAAATGGTCATATTATCAACGCTGGAACAGGACAAGATATATCCATTAATAAATTAGCAGAATTGATTTCGGGAAATAAAGTAAGTATTCAACATGTAACTCATATCCATCCGCAAAGTGAAATCCAAAAATTATTATGTAACTATGAAAAAGCAAAAACAATATTAAACTGGGAACCGAAAGTTTCTTTAGAAGATGGAGTTATTAAAACAGAAGAGTGGATTAAATCTTTAAAAATTAACCCTAAGGAGAAAGAGTAATGGTAAGGGGGATTCTCGGTATTCATGGAGGAAAGCCTGTTAGAAAAACTTATTTACCATATGGTCAGCAACAAATTGATGAATATGACATTCAGGCTGTTGTAGACGTATTAAAAGGTGATTTTTTAACAACAGGACCTATGGTTCAACAATTTGAGGAGGCTATAGCGAAATATGTGGGAGCAAAATACGCTGTTTCCTTTTCAAATGGTACAGCTGCATTGCATGCTGCCTGCTATGCAGCTGGCATAACTGAGGGAGATGAAGTAATTACAACTCCAATGACATTTGTAGCAAGTGCAAATTGTATCTTATACCAGGGTGCAAAGCCGGTATTCGCCGATATTGACAATGAAACATATAACATTAGTCCTAAATCTATTGAGGAAAAGATTACAAACAAAACAAAAGCCATTATTCCCGTACACTTTACTGGACAGCCTGTAGAGTTAGAAGCAATACAAAAAATAGCAAAAAAAAATAATTTGTTTATCATTGAAGATGCAGCTCACGCATTAGGAGCCACTTATAAAAATAAAAAGATTGGTTCAATTGGTGATATGACAATGTTTAGCTTTCATCCGGTGAAACATATTACTACCGGAGAGGGCGGAGTAATTACCACAAATAATCCTCTTTTTTATGAAAAACTTGTTCAATTCCGTACGCATGGAATTGAAAGGAACCCCCAAAAACTTCTTGAAAATCATGGACCTTGGTATTATGAAATGCAATTCTTAGGTTACAACTATAGAATTACGGATATACAAGCTGCTCTTGGTTTATCACAGTTAAGTAAATTAGACTCCTTTATTAAGATTCGAAAGAAATATGTAGACGTCTATAATAAAGAATTTAGTTGTTTATCTGAAATCATCATACCAAAGCAATTGCCTCAAACCGGTTCGAGTTGGCACCTTTATATTATTCGTTTAAATACTAAATTATTAAAATGTAATCGAAAGGAATTTTACGAAGCGTTACAAAGAGAAAATATCGGTGTGAACGTGCACTATATACCCGTACATTTACAACCGTTTTATCAAAAATTAGGTTACGGAAAAGGTATTTGTCCGCAAGCAGAAAACGTATATGAGGAAATTATTACGCTGCCTCTATTTCCTAAAATGACAGAAGCTGATGTGCGGGATGTAATACAAGCTGTGAGAAAAGTTCTTTTGTTTTATAGTGTTGCTAAAAATTAAATGAAAGGGGGGTTAATAAAATTGCAAAATCAGAAATTGTTAAGAGCAGTTACAAAAGTTGACATTAAAAAAGGAGAGATTATTACAGCTAATAAAGTAACAATGGAGTCAAATGTTGTAGAGAATGCGCTGAACAAGCTTGAAGCAGAGGAATTATTACCCCAGGTAGCTGTATATAATTTGTCTGCAGGTACCCCATTAACAAAAGAGGTTATTGAACCTCCTAAGGTAGTAATAATTGTACTTTGCCGCTTAAAATCTACTAGGTTACCTTTAAAAGCCATATTGCCAATACACGGAGTTTCTTCCATTGAACGATGTCTTATAAATACATTAGCTATTCCAGGAAAACATCAGGTCATACTTGCTACTTCAGATATTGCACAAGATGACCCTTTGGAAAAATTTAATTTAGATGGAAAAGTTAAGGTTTTTAGAGGTGATCCAGAAAATACCGCTGATCGCATGTTCCAAGCTGCAAAACAAGAAAATGCAAACATTGTCATGCGGATTACAGGAGATTGCCCAGCTGTGTCACCAGAAATTAATAATTTTTTACTAGATGAACATTTGAAAAGTGGTGCAGATTATACACAGGCAGAGTTAAGTACGTTACCTGTCGGAACAGCAGGCGATATTTTTACATTAGAGGCAATTGAACGACTACTACAAACCCCAAAACCTTTAACCTATGCAGAATACCTTCCATTTTATTTTATTAATAATCCACATTTATTTCGTATCAATATAGTGAAACTTCCTCCACCATTTTGTTACCCCACTTGGAGGTTAACATTAGATGAACAACCGGATTTAGATATGTTCAATGAACTTTATAAAGGTCTGAATGTAAAATCTAAACCTTTATTTTTTCATCAAATAAAAGATTTCATCCTTCGAAATCCTGAACTTATTGAAATGAATAATCATGTGAAATTGAAATGGGCAAATCAACAATCATTAGTAGATGAGCTAAATAGAGAAACGAAATTATAAGTTAATAAGTTATAGTGCTTTTAGTGAGGAGGGAGTATCTTGCTTGAGAAAAAAATTGCCTTTCGCGCCGACGCATCTATTGAAATAGGTACCGGTCATATTATGCGTTGTTTAACACTGGCCCAAGAATTGCGAAATAAAGGTGCTCAAGTATATTTCATTTGTCGTAAGCTGCAAGGTGATTTGCATCAATATATTTTAAATAAAGGATTTCATGTGTTTGTATTAGATGGAGATGGTGAAAATACGAATTTCTTAAGTGCAAAAAACGGGAGTTATTTAAATTGGCTAAAATATCATTGGTTTGTTGATGCGCAGCAGACCAATGATATTTTGTCGCAACTTCCCAAGTGTGATTGGTTAATTGTTGATCATTATGGATTAGATAATAAGTGGGAGTCTGCTTTAAGAAAAAGTGTAAGAAAAATTATGGTAATCGATGATCTTGCAAATCGAATGCATGACTGTGATTTGTTACTAGACCAAAATTTATATGATAACCTTAATGGTCGCTATAAAGATTTAATACCAGAGCACTCATTAGTAAAATTGGGGCCTAAATACGCTATATTACGACCAGAGTTTCATGCAGCTAAGAAGATTTCACGAAAAAGAACAGGGAAAATTGAGAGGATTTTTATTTTTTTTGGTGGTCATGATGTAACAAATGAGACATTAAAAACGTTAAGAGCTTTACAAAATATAAATAAAGATAACTTAAAAATAGACGTTGTGGTAGGTAGCCAAAATCCTCATAAAGAGGATATTCAAACTTATTGTAAGAGTGTTACTAACGCTTCATATTATTGTCAAATAGAGAATATGGAAGAGCTTCTCGTACGAGCGGATTTAGGGATAGGAGCTGGGGGCACAACCACATGGGAACGATGTTTTCTTGGATTACCTTCTATAACAATTACAACTGCCCAAAATCAAATTGAAGTAACAAAGGCTGTAGCGAAGGTTGGAGCTACATGGAATATTGGTACAGCTGAAAGTGTTTCGGATAAAGCAATTACGAAATGTGTAAACAAACTTTTATCAGATTCTAAAATAGTGAAAGAAATGTCTAATAAAGCTCTTTCTATACAGTGTGCCAGTAATACAAATGAAATAACAAAAATTATTTTAGGAGGATAGTATGTTAGATATTGGGGATTTTCAATTGGAAAAGTTAAAAAAGAAAGATTTAGAAATTATTTTAAAGTGGCGGAATACAAAAGAAATTCGCTCGGTTATGTATGAAAATCATCAAATAACAATAGATGAACATTTAAAGTGGTATGAAAAACTCGTAATGGATGAAACAAAGGTTGCAAGATTATTAACATATAAAGAAAAACCAATTGGATTTGTTAATTTTACAAAAATAGATAAAATGGATCGAACTTGTTATTGGGGATTTTATATAGGTGAAAAACAAAGTGTAAGACGTGCCGGAACTGTATTAGGTTTATTAGCATTAGATTTTATTTTTGAAATCAAAGACATACACAAAGTATGTGCAGAAATAATAGAATCAAACCGTATTAGTTTAAATTTCCATCAGAAACTTGGTTTCCAAGAAGAGGGAAGATATGAAGATTATATTTATAGGGACAATGATTATGTTGATGTCATTACAATGACCTTGTCCCGTGAACAATGGGAGGAAAGAAGAGAATCTATAAAAAAAGAGCTTGAAGGTGACAAAAATGAGTAATGTATATATCGGAGGTAGAGAGATTGGCAATAGTTTGCCACCATTTATTATTGCAGAAATGTCAGGAAATCATAATCAATCTTTAGATAGGGCGTTGAAAATTGTAGAGGCAGCTGCGGAGGCCGGGGCACAAGGATTTAAAATTCAAACATATACACCAGATACAATGACTTTAAATATAGAAAGTGGTGATTTTTTAATTCATGATACGAAAAGTTTATGGAAAGGCAAATCACTTTATCATTTATACAAAGAAGCATATACACCATGGGAGTGGCATAAACCAATTTTTGATCGCTGTATAGAGTTAGGAATGATACCATTTAGTACACCTTTTGATGAAACAGCTGTAGACTTTCTAGAGACATTAAATGTTTCATGTTATAAAATTGCATCTTTTGAAAATACTGACATTCCCCTCATACGTAAAGTAGCCGCAACAGGAAAACCAATAATCATTTCGACAGGTATGGCTTCAATTGCTGAACTAGATGAAACAGTAAGGGCTGCGAGAGAAGAAGGGTGTAAAGAACTAATTCTATTAAAATGTACAAGTACGTATCCTGCATCTCCAAAATCTACAAATATAGTTACTATACCTCATATGAAAGAGTTATTTAACTGTCAGGTGGGCTTATCCGATCATACACTGGGAGTAGGTGTATCTGTAGCAAGTGTTGCCTTTGGAGCTACAGTAATTGAGAAACATTTAACGCTCTCAAGGTCGGATGGAGGAGTTGATGCTAAATTTTCAATGGAACCAGCTGAATTTAAATTATTAGTAAGCGAAACTGAAAAAGCATGGGAATCTTTGGGGAATGTATATTATGGACCTACTGATATAGAAAAAGATTCTTTAAAATTTAGAAGATCATTATATGTAGTAGAAAACATAAAAGCAGGAGAAGTCTTTACAAATGAAAATGTTAAAGCTATTAGACCCGGGAATGGCTTATTACCAAAGCACTTATCCAAAATTATCGGGAAAAAAGCGAGTAAGGATATAGAAAAAGGGACGCCTGTTTCATGGGATTTAATTTGATGCCGAGGAAATTAGAGCGTTTATAGAAAGACTTATAATGAAAATGCTATTTTTAGTAGGAGATAAATTTAAAAGGCCCTGTTTTTAGACAGGGCCTTTTAAAAGGGCAAGACATTCAACAACTGAAGGTACCTTTATATTACCATTATTGGGATTTTGATACCATGTACTTGGTGTTGAGAAATAAAAAGGTAATCGTCGCTGAATTGCTTTTTGATAAAACAGAGCACTTTCAAACATAATATATTCGAAGTCTTATGATATGTGCAAATAAAATAGCAGCTAGTGTAAGCTAGCTGCTTAATACAGAAAAGAGAAGAACTACAGGGACGGTTAAATGAGTTCTGGCTTTCGCCTATCTTTAGTATTGACGGAATATTAAGTTTTATGCTGACAAACTTAAAAAGAGGATCTATAAAAAGATCTCTTTAAGGAAGAAAGGAGATATTGAAAAGTGAATTAGGTTTTTTAAATTCAAGATAATATATGACTATTTCATCATAATGTGACGATGAAACATAAAAGAGCAGCCAACAAAAGCTAACTGCTCGGCTCTCGACCAAGAGAGTTAGAGTGGGAAGAATTTAAGGCAGATTTATTAAAAGCCTTGTCTACAGTATTGACGACATATTAAGTTTTATTCAAGTGTCTAGAGGGAAATAAATAGGACATTCAATTTTGAATTACTTGATGAAAACACAGTGGATTAGGGGATAAGTGGAGTATTCATTATTTACGAAAAAATAAGTATCAATGGTTTAACGTAATATAAAATATACAAGCAGTAAAGGAAAAACATATTATGTAACAGTAAATGAAGCTTATGTGTATGTGAAATGAAAGAATAATAAAAAGGGTTCTTCCCGAGAGAAGAACCTAGTGTGTAGAACATTATAAGATATATTATCCCCGTAATGGCGTTCTGTATCATGTTTATGTAATGATAGCCAAGAATATGATGAGAATAAAACCAGAATATTTTTGATCAGAGAGAGCTCTGGTTCGTGGTTTCTCTTGAACCATGTAATATAATGCAGAAAAATATTTGTATAACTAAAAGGACAGAAAAAAGAGCATTCCTGGTTGGATGGGAGGAATACTCTTTTCTGCATAACACAATCGGTATTTTAATTATATGAGTCCAATATATACAATATGAATTGAAAATAATAAAGACACCTTCCCCAGCTGAAGGTGTCTCATATGGTGATATTCTAGATGTATAAATAGTATATCCAATATTATAGAAAGGTAGAACTTAGTATTGACTAATAAATGTATATGTTAAATATTATTTTATAAAAGAATAATTCAGTAAACAAAAAGAGCCATCAGATGACGTCTCTTTTTGTTTTATGAATTTAGCATGTCGATAAGATCGTTACCATCAATTAATTCAATGTTTTTATTTGCAGCGTATTGCTGCGCATTTTCATTGAAATGACTTAAAGTAACAAAGTATCCTCCTGTAGCTTCTCCATCGATGATGGCACTATGTAGCTTTTGAATATATGGTCGTCCAATAGATTCTTTTGTATATCTTTTTACTTCAACAAATTTCACTTCATCATCTTTCCAAAGAATAATGTCTTTTCCTCCATCATTAGAACATGGTGTAACTTGCGCTCGATATCCCTGAGAATGAAACAAGTCAGCGATTAAATATTCAAACTTTCGTGGGTCCATTTTTTCTAAATATTCACGATTTGCTTGTTCTCTTAAGTGTTTCATGCGAATCTCTTCTTCAGAGACCTCGGGTGCTTTAAGTATTATTCCTAATCCAAAAACGATGACTAATATAATGATAGTCCAAATCATACAATTCACCTCAGTATGAGTATAACCAGCTGAACACTATTCTATCTCTTCATACCAAATATCCTCAAAATATATAAGCAGAAATATTACGGTGATATGCCAGTGATTCATTTTTTACGGCTACTAAATACAAAAAAGAAACTTAAAGGGTTAGTACCTAATTACAATACGTTTGTGAAGATGGATATAATAGAATAAATATAAAAAAGTGTTGAAAAGTTTGTAAACGAATCGGCTAATATCTATACAAAAGAAAATATCGCTGATATTTCACCTTCAATAATAGCTAAAATTAACTAGCATACACTGATACGAAATGTTAATAAAAAAATCCTTAATACTAAAAATGTAGTAGCAAACTTGTTAAATTGGTCCAAACGATGTTTATTCTCCATCTCATTGAAAGTGCAATTGTATCTTCAGGGAAATTGTGGTAGATTTTATAGGGAAAAGACAAATTAAAATGCTTCTTCATAAAATTGAAAAAACATTTTAATTTATTAAGAATGAGTATTGAAGAAAAGATATTATTAATTTAATAAATTAATGAATGTGTGATTGTATAGTAGTTGTTATAAAATGGATCCTCTCATAAAAAGTATGCTGGCTAATAACTCTTGCATGAATTTTTTCGACCATTACTCTTTTTAAAATTGTATCATCTAAATGAAAAGATATCTTGTTTAAACAGTCTTCAAAGCTGTTATAGGATATAATTTCATCTTCATTGAAGAAAGATGAAAGGTCAGGTTTTTCTTCAATAATTTGAAAGCCTTGGCAAGCGGCAATATCAAAAGCACGATTATTAATTGTATTATTTTTTACTTTATTTTTATTTTTATTCTGTGGAAATAGATGACTACGGTGAGGATTTAAAATAACACTAGCGTTATTATAATAGAGTGCAACTTCTTGAGGGGGAATCCATCCTTCTATAATCTTAATTCTTCGGTGATTCTTCCATTTTTTTAATAACTTATTTCTCCAGTGTTGACCAATAATAGTATAGTGATAAGGCGTTTTTTCCAAGAGAAACTGTATTAATTTCACTCGGTTAGGATAAGGATATCCAATAAACAATACTTCACTTTTATATTTTGGATTTTTTAGATTAGGTTTAAATACCTCTATATTAGTTGCTAATGGTAAGTGATATACATTGGTATATCCTAAAGCTGTGTAATATTTAAGTGCTTCGCTATCAATAGTAAATATAAAATCGAAGTTATTTAATAGAAGAAGAGAAGTATCTATATAAAATGGATCCTCAGTTAACCAAACAGCTAATTTAATGTTCCTTTTTTTAAAATATTGAATTGCTTTTTGTGGTAGATGATTACCTAATAAGGTGAATACAATATCGGGATGAAACGTTGTTGTAATGAAATTCAATTGCTGTATTAATTCACTTGGCTGTACTGCTAACCATTCGGAATTTTGCTCGATAAGAGTTCTTTGTATGCTTTGATCTAGATATTGATAGATTTTTGAGTAACCAGAAGTAATGTATAAGAGTTTCATATTTCAACCCCTGCTTTAGGTTTAAAATATATTATGAGATAAACGTAACACTTTCTATTTCTTTACAACTAATCTTAGTAATACTTGTAGTAGGAGGAGTAACTGAGTTTTCCTCTTCTAATGTGACGATACAAGTATTAGGGTTAAAATTGGTAAAAATAGCAGGACCAATAATATTCCCAGATTTACCAGTCACAGTAACGACTTCGCCTGGTTGTAAATTTTTAAAAATACTACATACTCCACCTGAACAACCAAATAAATTGCATAAGAACAAATTTATCCCTCCTTTAAACAATATACTATATCATATGAAAGTTTATAGAACGATGTGTAGACAAGTAACCTTTAGAAGAGAAAAAGTTTAAATTAAAGCATCTTATTGAAATAATAGATACAATAGAATGTTACATCTTAGGTTGTACTGATTAGATTTTTCATGAAAAAAGACAGTTATTAGAATTTCTTAAATATGGATTAAGCTAGAAAAATATGAAGCATCTTAAGGAGTGGTTAAAGTAACACTTTCTATATCTTCACAACTAATGAATATAGTATTGGTCGAAGAGGGGGTTATCACATCTTCTTCTACCAACACTACTGCACATATATTCGGAAAGAATAGTGAAAAAGTAGCAGGTCCGATAATTTGACCTGATCTAGTGGTAACTGTAACTACTGTTCCTGTTGGCCACGAAGAGAATAAAAAACAAGCTAAACCTGTACAATCTGCCATATTAAATCCTCCTAATTTTAAGTTTTAATTAAAATAATAAAGTCCAAACATTTTATAGTGTATGTGTAAGTAACATGAAGTGCTTGGACTAATAGAAATCACGTTCTGATATTATCTCTTTATGATCAGTGAGTTAACTACTAAATCCTATAGTACAAAGGTTTAATAAATACAACATGGTCGGAAGGGTTAATGAAAAAGATATTCTATGACTTAGTAATTAGCTATTCCAAGGTCCAAATACTATGAATCGGAATTATAAAATGAGAAATTGGGGATATATGTGGCTATGATAAATGATATTTGAATAGGATAAAATACAAAGCTAAAGTTTTTGATAGTATTGATGGAAATCCCGAGCAATCAAAAAATCTTATGTATATGTAACTGTTTTAAAAGTATTTTCTAAGAGTAACAAGTGAAGGTTTTAAAAATGTAGTAAAAAATTGAACACAAGCTTCATTCAAAAAAAAGAACACAGATCAGTGCTCTTAGAAAGTAAACTATATGGTTTTCGGATTAGTATATAGTATCATATGCTCGTTTTTTTTTAAGGGTGTAAACAAAATTAAATAAAAATAATACATATGAGGTCTTTAAAAAAGTAATAGCTCAACAGGATTGATTTGCAAATGGCTTGTTGGTTACATATAAACTAAATAAAAATAAATTTATATAAACAAAAATGATTGAAAACAAACTTTTTACATTACTAAATTTAATATTCAGGCTCTTATAAGTATCAACGGATACTGTGAGATAGTATTGGGGCAAGGATAAATTGTAAGGGGAAAATTATATAGGTGATTAATTAATATAAAGCCATCCTATTATTGTATATATGGACATTTGATGTTTCTATGCAGTTCGTTTCATGTAACTCATAATCCAATGATTATTGGCATGTGATGTAATTAAATGTAGTTAGAATACAGGATAATGTTGAAAAATATTAAGTTTGTAGTGTTTGAAACAAATTAAAGAAGTAACATGGGGGATTCATGCATATAGTAATTTTGTTGATTATTTTTAACGAAATATTCATTTAAATCAGACAAATAAATGGTGTTTTTAACTTATAATATTGTTTATAAGATGAAATAAGGCTAAGGATGAGTTAATTAAAAAATCAATTTTAGATAGGAAGAGGATAATGAAGACCAGAGAGAGTTATAAAATTATTGTAATTGGTGCTGGGACTGCAGGACTATCTTCTACTGCATATTTATTACGAAATGTCCCCCTATTGAAAGAAAGTATAGCGATTATTGATCCGTCAAAAAAACACTACTTTCAGCCACTATGGAGTTTAGTGGGGGGAGGCATTGTTTCAAAGGAAAGTACGATGCGTGATCAAGAATCGCTTATTCCAAAAGGAGCAACGTGGATCCCTAAAAGTGTTGTTAAGTTATTTCCGACTGAAAATAAGATACTTTTAGATGATGGACTGCTGCTTAAGTATGAAATTCTTATTGTAGCAGCCGGTATACAAATAAATTGGGAAGGTATTAAAGGTTTAAAAGAGTCTATTGGGACTAATGGGGTTTGTAGCAATTATTCTTATAAATATGTTGAGTCTACTTGGAGAGAAATCGAAAAATTTAAAGGAGGAAATGCGATTTTCACGCATCCCAATACTCCTATTAAATGCGGTGGCGCTCCACAAAAAATTATGTATTTAGCAGAAGAGTATTTTTGTAAAATTGGTGTAAAAAACAGAAGTGAAGTAATGTTTTATTCTGCAAATAGTAACATCTTTCAGGTTCCTCGATATGCAAATACTTTAGAACAAGTACTAGAAAGAAAGCAAATTATAACGAACTATAATAAAAACTTAGTAGAGATTATCGCTGAAAAAAGAGAAGCAATTTTTGAAGATACGCAAACACTGAAAAGAGAAATTGTACCATACAGTATGATCCATGTTGTTCCACCAATGGGGCCACCTAATTTTATTAAAGAGAGTGAGATAAGTGATTCTCAGGGGTGGGTAGATATAAACCCTTATACTTTGCAGCATGTACAGTATAAGAATATTTTCGGACTTGGAGATTGTACCAATTTACCCACCTCTAAAACTGGAGCGGCAATTCGAAAACAAATACCTGTCTTAAAACAAAATATTATGGACGTACTTAACGGAAGAGACTTGCATGCTAAATATGATGGATATACATCCTGTCCGATTGTTACAGGATATAAAAGTCTTATACTCGCTGAATTTAACTATGAACATGAGCCCCAAGAAACGTTTCCATTTAATCAAGCGAAAGAACGGTATAGTATGTTTTTACTTAAAAGATATATGTTGCCCTATATGTATTGGAATTTAATGTTGAAAGGGATCCTATAGGAAAAGATAAAAAGTGGTTATAAAAATTGAAAAGCAATTTGAAATAAATATTTGGAGGGAATAGCTATGCTTTTAAAATATTTTTATGATGAAAAATTAGCGCATGCTTCCTATTTAGTCGGGTGTCAGAAGGAAGGTGTAGCAATTGTAATTGATCCAGGGCGCTATATAGAACAATATATAGAGTTTGCTAAGAAAGAGGGGATGGAAGTAATTGCTGCGGCTGAGACTCACATTCATGCAGATTTTCTTTCTGGATCTAGAGAACTTTCTAATCTTTATCATGCAAATTTATATGTATCTGATGAAGGAGATTGTGATTGGAAATATCAATATCTCAACGAAGGTCGATACAAATTGGTTAGAGAGGGCACAGAGTTTAAAGTAGGCCATATAAAATTTAATGTAATTTCCACCCCAGGGCATACGCCTGAAAGTATTTCTTTTTTAGTAACTGATACAAGTCAAAATAATTGTACGAATGATAAACCGATAGGAATTTTCACAGGTGACTTTATATTTGTAGGAGATATAGGAAGACCTGATTTATTAGAAACAGCTGTTGGTATGAAAGATACTGCACAAATAGGAGCGAAACAATTATTTGATTCTATACAAAAAGTAAAAATACTCCCTGATTATTTGCAAATATGGCCATCGCATGGTGCGGGAAGCGCATGTGGAAAAGCATTAGGAGCAATTCCAACTTCTACATTAGGTTATGAAAAAATGTTTAATTGGGCATTTCAGTGTAATGAAGAAAGTGATTTTATATCAACTTTATTGACGGGACAGCCAGAGCCTCCAAAGTATTTTTCATTAATGAAGAATTTAAATAAGTATGGTCCCCCAATTCGTAAGAAGAGAAAGATTACTGCTATTAATACAGTAGAAGAACTTCAAGAAGTTATGAGAAGTGTCCAGCAAATAGTTGATATAAGGGATGTAGAGAGTTTTGCTTCTGGTCACATTGAGAAATCAATTAACATACCGTATAACAATTCTTTCACAACTTGGTGTGGATGGTTACTAGATTATAAAACAGAGACTTTAATAATTCTAGATGAGGAAAAGGTTAAGGTTGAGGTTGAGGAAGTCATTAGGGACTTTGAATCTATTGGGCTAGATAATATTGTTGCTTTTGCACCTTTAAAAGTAATAAAAAAATTTGATATATTAGAAGGCTACAAGGAAAAAACATCAATTGAATTATATCGGCATATAAAAGATAGAAGTGTTAAGGTTATCGATGTACGTAGTAAAAAAGAGTGGGAGGAAGGGCACCTTCATGATGCAATACATATTATGTTAGGCAATCTATTTGAGAAGATAGATTCTGTACCGAAAGATTGTCCAATAGTTTTACAATGTCGAACTGGTTTGCGTTCCGCTATAGCAGCTAGCATCTTACAAAAAGCTGGTATAAAGGAAGTAGTTAATTTAAAAGGCGGATTTCTCGAGTGGAAAAAGTTTGGATTACCATACGAGAATTAATTTTTATCTAGTAATTCATTAAATTAAATATTTATCTTATTAATTAATAGCTTATGTTATTACAATTATAATAAAGATTTGTTGACAAAACCATTATTGTAATACATTGTATATCGTATTAATATTTATATATTCCTGTTAAATATTATAGAATTGGGTGATGATATTGATGAAAACAATTAAATCTATAACATGTATGTCAGTTTTATTATTCATTTTTACATTATTTTTACCAAAAAATTTAGCATTCGCAGAAGAAATGGATAAGGTTTGGGATCCAGAGAAAGGGACTATTTCTGGTTATATCTGGTTTGATGAAAATGAGGATGGTTGGATTGATCCTGAGGAACAAACAATCGCACCTGAAATAGGTGAAATAAAGTTATATTTAATTAATGAAAATGAAGAGATAGTTGAAGAAAAAATAGTGTCTAGATTACAAAATGGGCAAGCTCATTACTATTTTGAGGTAGAAGAAGGAAAGTATAAAATACGAGCTGAGTTTACTGAAAAGGGAAAATATCAGCTTACTAGAGATGGAAGAGATTCATTTTTCAATTCTACAACAAACGAAACAAGGTATTATGAAATTATGAAGTCATACAATATAGATAGTATTCAGCTGGGGTATAAAAAGCTTCTTAAGTCTATTTAAAGTAAGAAAAAAAAGCTAAAGGTGATAGTAAAAAGGTTGGATTTCAATTTTAAGTGGGGCATACGCCTCTCTTTTTTTAAACAGATTTGTTGATTATATTATTTGATGTTATATGAGAAAAGTGGAGGCGTTTATCGTTAATGATTTTTGGATGATTAGATCGTGAACAGAGCTTTCATGTTTTATTTTGTCTCTTCACTGTAATGGAATTATGTACGACTACAGCACCAGAACATTGAGCTTTCTAGTTCTTTAAAATAGAGACTTGTACTTTATTGTATCATTAGATTAATCTCACAGAATGAGAAAATGTAATATGCTCCTATTTGAAGGATTTTTTTATTATTGGTAATTTCATGTACCGTATTTAAAAATAAATCCAATTTGGAAGAAGTGAAGCAGGATGAGCTTCCTACAAAAGTGAAAGAAAAACTTGCTGTGAAATAATAAAAAGGGTTTGGTCTTAAAGGTCAAACCTTTTTCTGTTTTCAAAATCTTCTTCTGAAATGACTATAAATCCATATTTTTTAAATTGAGCTGTTGTTATGCCCTAACTAGTTTGTTTATTTCCACTAATTACATAAGTTTTATCGTTGATACCCCTACATTTTTCTGCCTCTTTAGTAAGGCATCGAATAATCCGTACGAATACCATCGCTATTTCTGATAACTTACATGTAGAGTGTAGAGGTATCACTCAATATAACAAAAATGTAATGTTAATGAAATGTAATTCCACCGATACTATTAATGAAATTATATAAAATGAAGGGGAGTTAAAGAATTTTATAATGAAAAAGGAGAAGTATTAATGCGAAATATATTAAGTGTAGAAAAAATTGAAAAATATTATGGTAATAAAGATAATGTAACAAAGGCTATAGATAATATTAGTTTTAAGGTAGATGAGGGAGAATTCGTTGGGATAATGGGGCCCTCAGGAAGTGGCAAAACTACATTACTTAACTGTATATCAACGATTGATCATGTTACGACGGGAAAAATAATAATCAATAATAGTGACATTACTCGGTTAAAATCAAAGTCACTAGATAAGTTTAGAAAAAATGAATTAGGGTTTGTGTTTCAGGACTTTAATTTATTAGATACCCTTACTGCTTATGAAAATATTGCCCTAGCGTTAACTATAAAAGGTGAGGAGAGTTCAAAAATTGATGACAAAATACAAGCAGTTGCAAAATATTTGGACATTGAACAAGTATTAAGCAAATATCCTTATCAAATATCAGGTGGACAAAAACAAAGGGTTGCTTCGGCAAGAGCTATCGTAACAGATCCATCTTTAGTACTTGCAGATGAACCAACAGGATCGTTAGATTCTAAATCAGCTAGATTATTACTCGAAAGATTTGAAAGTTTAAATAAGGATTTAAAAGCTACAATACTTATGGTTACTCATGATGCATTTACAGCAAGCTATGCTCATAGAATTCTTTTTATTAATGATGGCAAAATATTTATCGAGTTGGTAAGAGGAAATGATTCCAGAAAAGAGTTCTTTACTAAAATTATCGAAGTTATAACCCTTCTTGGAGGTGACGATAATAATGTACTCTAAGCTTGCTATTGGGAATGTAAAGAAAAGTCTTAAAGATTATGCAATATATTTCTTAACACTAACACTGGCTGTTTGTATATTCTATAGCTTTAACTCCATAGAATCACAAAAGGCACTTATGGAAATTAGCGCTTCAGATAAAAAGTATGTGCCTACAGTAATGAACGCTATCTCAAATGTGTCAGTATTTGTATCCGTAATATTAGGTAGTTTAATATTGTATGCAAATAATTTCTTAATTAAAAAACGTAAAAAAGAATTAGGAATATACATGACTTTAGGTATGGGAAGAAGAAACATATCCAGAATATTAGTAACAGAGACAGTTCTAGTTGGCGTTATATCTTTAGTGAGTGGACTTATAATAGGTATTGGAGTATCGCAGGGATTATCTACATTTGCATTAAAGTTATTTGAATTGCCCATCAATAAATATAAATTTGCAATTTCAACAGGTGCTATAGGGAAAAGCGTATTCTACTTTGGAATCATGTTTTTGCTTGTTATGTTATGTAATGTATATGTTGTTTCTAAATACAAAATAATTGATTTGTTAACAGCAGGTAGAAAAAATGAAGATGTAAAATTTAGAAATCCTCTTATCTATGTAATCACATTTATAATGTGTGTAGCATCACTTGGATATGCATATGTGACTGTACTAAAAATTGGATTGAATTATAATAATCCTATGCTCGTGGTATCAATCCTTCTTGGCATATTAGGTACATTTCTGTTTTTCTTTAGTTTATCTGGATTTATATTATATGTTGTAAAGAAGAATAAAAAAGTCTATTTTAAAGGGTTAAATATATTTATCATCAAACAAATAAATAGTAAGGTTAATACAAATTTTATATCCATGTCTGTAATCTGTTTAATGTTATTCCTTACAATGGTGGCTTTATCTACAGGAATCAGCTTTAACAGAATGATGGACGCAACAATAAAAGAAGAAACACCATTTGATGCCAGTATTACGTTGATGAATAGGGATGAAAGTTACACGATAGAAGACGTATTAAATAATGCTAATTTTAAAATAAGTAATAACGAAAAATATGTATCTCATAATGTATATTCAACAGAGATGGAAGTGGGGGACGTTGTACCAGAAGTAACTAAAAATGCTAAGAATATCGGTGTGGATTTCATTAAAGTATCTGATTATAATAAAATTTTAAATCTCAAAGGTGAAAAGAAAATTACTATAAATAACAATGAAATTTTACTTTTATCAAATAAAAGCCGGTTGGTTAATTCGATAAATGAAAGATTAAAAAATAGCAATAAGGTGAATATTAAAGAAAAAGAATATCTGGTAAAACACGCTAAAGTTATACAAGAGAATCTTTACACTTCTGATGCGCCACTTAATTTCTTCGCAATCGTTATAAATGATGAGTTTTTATCAGGCTACAAAATTGGTACATCCGTACTTAATGTAAATTATTTAGATGGAAATAGAGAAGAATATAATAAAAAATATGATAACGTTGCAAGGGGCTTTTATGACGAAAATGGCCCGAAATTAAATATTGCATATATATCAGGCAAATCAAAGGATGAAGTTCGTGCAGAAAGTAAGGGATTGAAAACCATCATACTGTTTATTGGGATATATATAGGTATTGTATTTTTAATAACGAGTATGGCTGTATTAGCTCTTCAACAATTATCAGAAGCCAGTGATAGTATAGAGCGATATAAATCTTTGAAGAGAATTGGTTCAAACGGAACAATGATCGACAAAACGATTTTTATTCAAACTTTCGTATACTTTAGTCTTCCAGTTATTCTTGCCCTAATGCATTCTGTAGTTGGAATTTATGTAATCAATAATTTTATTAACGCAATTCAACCAACAGACATTACTTTACCAGCATTGATGACTGGCTTAGTCTTTCTTGTAGTTTATGTAGGATATTTCTACACGACATATGTCGGGTATAAAAATATTGTAAAAAGTAATACTTGATTTTATAATGCGCATTAAGGCTATTACACCTTGTTTCTCAAGATGTAATGGCCTTATATTCTGTATAGGGAGGGAAAAATCATGAAAAAAATCATTCTGATCGAAGATGATGAAATCATTAGAGAAGAATTACAACATTTTTTTATAAAGTATGGATATGAAGTACAGGCTCCTACAGATTTTAATCATATTATCGAATATATAGAAAGTGAGAATGCAGACCTTATATTACTAGACATAAATCTTCCTGTGTTCGATGGCTATTATATATGCAGAGAAATACGTAAAACTTCAGATGTTCCAATCTTCATGGTTACAAGTAGAGATAGTGATGTAGATGAACTAATAAGCATGAATTTAGGAGCGGATGATTTTATAACAAAGCCTTATAATACAGAAATACTATTAGCAAGAGTAACAAACATTTTAAGAAGAACATCTGGAGATTTCAAGATGAATCATATCTTAATTTATAGGGATTTTAATTTAAATCTTTCAAATGCAACAGTTACTTATCAAGACAAATCTGTAGAATTAACTAAAAATGAAGTTAAAATACTCTCATGCTTAATAAATAATCGCGGAAATATTGTAAAAAGAGATTCACTTATAGAAACTTTATGGAAATCTGATTATTTTGTGGATGATAGCACCTTAACTGTTAATATAAATAGATTAAGAAAAAAGCTTGAAGAGATAGGTATAGAAAATCCAATTGCAACAAGAAGAAGCTTAGGGTATATAATGCCATGAATATAGGTGAATTTATTAAAGATAAAATAGTAGTAATACTATCAAATGTACTGGTATATATCATACTAGCAGGTATATTGCTGACTGCGGATGTTCCGTTCATTATCATATTCTTTGTCTTTTGTATTTGGTTTTTTCCATTGATTTCATATATGGCTATAGAATTTATAAGATGTAAAAATTATTATAATGAGATTAACGGCATATTAGAAAACTTGGAGAAAAAATACTTACTTCCAGAGGTAGTAAAGGAAGCGAATTTTATACATGGGGAAAAGCTTAACGCTATATTGAAAGAAGTAAGTAGAGATATGCATGAAAATGTAAAGTATTATAGTGATATGCAATTGGATTACAGAGAATATATAGAGACATGGGTGCATGAAATTAAGACACCAATAGCTTCTACAAAGCTTATAATTGAAAATAATCAAAATGAAGTAACGAATAAAATTGACTCTCAAATGGATCGGATTGAGGGGTTTGTAGAACAGGTTCTGTATTATTCTCGAAGCTCTAACGTGAATAAAGACTATATGATAAAGCCAATCAATCTTGATAATGTAGTAAGGAATGTAATTAAAAGAAACTATAGGGATTTTATTCATAAGAGAATAAAATTAGATATACAGGATATTGATGAGATTGTATATAGTGATGGAAAATGGGTTGAATTTATTATTAATCAAATAATAGGAAATTCTATAAAGTACTCAAATAACAAAGAACAAATGATAAGTATATGCTCAATTAAGAAAACTAACTCAGTAATACTAACTATAGAGGATAATGGCGTAGGAATAGTAACTAAAGATATAAATAGAGTTTTTGAGAAAGGATTTACTGGAGAGAATGGAAGAAGATTTAGCAAAAGTACAGGAATGGGCTTGTATCTATGCGAAAAACTGTGCTCAAAATTAGGTATGAAAATTACCATTGATTCTGAAGTTAATAAGGGAACTAGGGTTACATTAATATTTCCGTTGTCAGGTATGGTAACTTTTGAACCTTATTTATAAAATAGATGCTGCTATCTTTCCACGAATTTCGTATGAAACTTAAAAACAAACGTAAAACGGTATGAAAAGACTAGAAATTCTCTTTATACCGTTTGTATTATTTAGTCATTTAACGAATTCCCCGAAAGAATTCTCCTTCCACAAAAACATGTAGCAGTTGTGGAAATGTGAAAAATATGTCATTGTCTGAGCGAGTATATTCTTGTATATGTGGTGTAAATCTCGATAGAGATTATAACGCAGCTATCAATATCAAAAATGAAGCAATACGCTTATTAGCGTTAGCATAGATAGCAATAAAATAACCCTTGGAACGAGGGAGTTAGCTCGGTTGTCTTAGGACGAATTCGTTAGCTATCAAAAGTAACGACTAACCGAGAAGCCCCCACTTCAAACAGTCCATTAGGACGTTAAGCGGCGGGTAGTTCGCCATATGGGTATATGTAATTGTGAATCAGATCAATGTTAATCTGGATTAGTCATTACTATTTTTGATGCCCACTAATACTTAACGTAAGATTTGGTTTGGTTGCTACACAGACCTCGTAAGCGAGAAATTGTACACTATATAAAACAGTAAAATAAATATCCGATTCCTTAGCGTAAAAGGAATCGGATATTTTGTGTCTAAATTCTGTTCAAACGCACAGTTTTCTTTTTTGATATTGTGACTCTATGCCCATCAAGCTAAGATTTTTAATTACCTCTAAAACGGAAAAGTTATTTCTCTACAGTCATTTATGAAAAGTTAATCGAATTTCTTTTTTTACAGATGATTAATTTTTAAAAATTATACTCAAGGGTTAGGGGTTTACAATAACTTTTATGAACTATTAATACTTCATAAAAGTTATTGTAAATTTTGTGAATGAGTGTTTTTGACTTTCTACTTTAATAAATCCATGGTGAGCTTCGATAATTGATTTCGCTAGTGCTAAGCCAATTCCAATGGAGCCTTCTTTATTAGAATTTTTTGTTTTGTAAAATCTATCGAATATATATGGCAAATCTTCTGATGCAATACCTTCACCAAAATCTTGAATTATTATTTCAGTATGAATAGGAGAGTTTGTGACTTCAATATAAATAGAACTATTATCATTTGAATGTTCAATGGAATTCTTTAAAATATTTAATAAAGCTTCTTGCATCCAAATACTGTCATGGAAAAGTGATATTTTTTCATTGGTTTTTAAATGTATGTTCATATTTTTTTTATTTAATTTACTGTTCAAACTAGCAATGACCTCATAAATTGTATCAATAATATCAGAGTTTTCTTTTTCAAATAGTATTGCTCTAGCATCTATTTTTGAAACTTTTAATAAATTATGTATTAAAAAGTTGATTCTTGAAATTTGAACATCATTGTTGTGTAAAAAATGATATTGTTGTTCATTTAATTTACCTTGTAATAAGATATCATTGTTCACTGTAAGTGTTGAGAGTGGTGTTTTTAGTTGATGAGAAATATCTTGTAAAGTTTGAATTAAGAATTGTTTTTCTTCCATTAAATTATGCATACTTTTTCTAATAACATTTTTCAGTTTATGAAAAGAATTAGCAAGTTTAGCTAGATCACCTTCTCTATTTTCCTTGATATCAATGGTGTAATCACCTTCAATAATTTTATTCGCTGCAGCAGTTACATTTCTAATTTTTAAGAAAAAAGATTTATATTGTAAGTAATTTAGAAAAATTAGGATTAAGCTGAACCCTATTGCTCCAAGGAACATGTATATATTGTTTTGGGATATATGTTTATTTAAATAAGGAAAAAGTCTTGAATCTAATTCAGCAGTTAGACCATATTGTTTTAATAGCATTTCTCCATCACTGGAATAATCTTTTTTATTGGCTGTATCATTTGTAAGTGCTTGTATTATTTCGTATTCATTTTCTGGGTTTTGTTCAATTAGTTTTCCAGTAATTTCACTCCAAATAGTAATATAATCATTTTTTAAATGGTCATATAGAATATGAACTGTGATAACTTGATATATAATAAATAAAAAAGAGATTAATGCTAATGTAAGTATATTAATTTTTATTTCTCTATTTATCATTAAATTACTCCTTACTGACGTCTTTATTCCAGAAATATCCGACACCTCTTTGTGTGATTATACAGTCAGGATTTTGTGGATTATCCTCAATTTTACTTCTCAATCTTTTTACATAAACAGAAAGAGTATTTTCATCGAAAAACACTTCACCTTCATCTGCTATTTTTTTCAATATCTCATTTCTTTGTAACACTTTATGAGGATTTAGCATTAACGTTAATAAGAGTTTGTATTCTAAATGTGTTAAATTTATACTTTTCTCATGCTTAAAGGCTCTGGCCGCTTCAACTTCAAGCTGTATATTTTCAGACCTCAATATAGTATTAGAAGCTGTTTTAATTTTTTTTCTTAATTGTACTTTTACTCTAGATAATAGCTCTTTTACCCTGAAGGGTTTTGTTATATAATCATCTCCACCAATATCAAGGCCCATTACTACATTTGCCTCCTCATCCAGTGCTGTGAGAAAAATAATAGGTATATCACCTTTGCTTTTAAGATAGGTACATAAATCATACCCATTTCCATCTGGGAGTCCAACATCCAATATAGCTAAGTCAAATTTATTATTTTCGTATTGGTCTTTTGCATCTTGTACAGTAGAAACTCTTATAACCTCAAGTCCTTCTCCTTTTAGAGTAAACTCAATAGCCATTCCTAGATCGTTATCGTCTTCAACGAATAATACTTTATCCACAGTATCTCTCCTCATTTGTCCTTGATTATGGCAGTATTTTAGATTATGACAGTTATTTTACACGTTGATTGGCTAATTTAAAATAGTTTAGTATGGAAATGGACTTTTAGAGGATTTTCTGAGTATAAGCATAATACCCAAATCGGCTTAAAGCTTTTCAGTACATAATGAGATACAACAATTACTTAAAGCAGAATGTTTACGTAATTCATACATGTACTTGCTTATATTTTGAAAAACCTTGTAATAGTGTCTTGTTGAATTTGTACGTTTTTATACAATCAGTAATGTTTTGTTTAAGTTATCTTATACAAAAATGTTAAATGAAATTTGAATTCGCATTAATTATGTAAATGAATTTTAAAAAACAGATCATTGAGAATAAGAGCCGAATGGAGCGGATTTTTGAGAATTTGAAAAGTATGTGTGTACTTAAATAAGTGTATAAAAACCGTTTAATTTTAAAGTATATCTTGATCAGAGTTACGAGTATATAAAAAGTTAGATTTAGTAATCTTACTAAACTGTAAGATTAAAGTATATATAGTAAGACAAGAGTTATTCAATTAACAATTAAAGACGTCTATACTGAAGGTAATTATTCTTTATTAAGACTTGTAGCATTTTAGCCACTGTTTATATAAAGAAAAAACCTACTGTTCTAATCCCAGATTAAACATAGTATATGAGGAGGAAGAAAATGAAAAAGATAATAGGATTTCTAGTAGTAACAGCAATTTTTATAGGTATAGGGTTTGCTGTAAATCGGTATATAAATGGTCCCTCACAACCAGTAAACGGTATCATGGTATCTGGAACGAAAGAAAATATATCAGCTGTTAAAAATCTGTATAAAGATCAAAACGTACGAACAGCAGATTATAATTATAAATTGGTCACAGAAATAATAAAACAAGAACTCACTACCGAACAGAAAGAAGAAATTAAGAAAGAATGGAAAGAAAAAGGAGAAAATATGACTGAAGAAGAGATGGACAAGCAACTTGATAAATCATCTGTTAGCAAGAAACAATATGCGGTTATTACAAAATCTACAGCTGAAAAATTCTTGAAAAAAGGAATTGTAAGAACACCCTTATCTAAAGAAGATAGTTCAATGACTTCAGCCCCGGTAAAAGAAATTAAAGAATTAGCGAGTGAAAAAAACTTATTTTATAGAAAAAAAGCGGAAGATGAGGAAGTTAAGGATGGAAATTTAAATTTAAATGGACAAATGATACCTGTTCAACATATTGAACAAAATAATTGGATTGGCTATTTTTCATCACCGATAGTAATTGTTAATGAGGAAACATATAAACAATTAAAAGAAAAAGAAGTAAGCCTTTCGTTAATTCAGTTTGCAAAAGAAAATTTTGATTATAAAAATAAAAACAAGGTAAAAAAGGTGGTCGAATACGTTTCAAAAGTGTATGCAGTGAAAGACGAGGATGGTGAGCACGATAAGGATAAAATCTATTTTGTAGAAATTCAAAATTAATCTGTGAAAAGGATGAGTTGTATGGAGGTTGTTAGATTAGAAAATGTAGTAAAAACATATGGAGAGGGAGAAACGCAAGTACAGGCGTTAAAAGGAATTAATCTTTCCATTCATAGAGGAGAATTCGTAACCATAGTTGGAGCATCAGGTTCTGGTAAAAGTACCTTATTGCATATTTTAGGAGGGCTGGATCGTCCGAGTTCGGGAAATGTGTTTATAGGTGATGAAAATATCTACAATTATAAATATAATGAACTCTCTATTTTTCGCCGAAGAAAAGTTGGTTTTATATTTCAGTTTTTTAATTTAATTCCTGTCTTGAATGTACAAGAAAATATTGCTTTGCCAGCTCTATTGGACGAAGAACAGGTAGATGATCATTACCTGGATGAAATTATAAAAACGCTAGGGTTAAATGAAAGACGAGATCATTTGCCTTCTGAATTATCGGGTGGTCAACAACAAAGGGTATCTATTGGTAGATCTCTTATAAATAAACCCGATATTATCTTAGCGGATGAACCAACCGGAAATCTAGATACAAAAAATACAAAAGAAGTTCTGAATTTATTAAAAGTAACGGCTAAAAAATATAATCAGACGGTGATTTTAATTACCCATGACCCTGCTATCGCATCAAACTCTGATCGAATTATAACCATTACAGATGGCATGATTATTTCTGATAAAAAATTAGTGCAAAATCAAGAGAAATGTGGAGGGGAGGAGTATTGATTCATAGTTACAAACAGTTAAGTCAAAAATATCTCAGAAGTAATATAAAACGTACTCTGCTAACATTAACAGGTATTATTCTAGCATTGGCGCTAATAACAACGATTGGACTTTTTTTTAATAGTGGATACACTTCGGGAATTGATAATGCTAAAAAAGGTTCTATGGGTTCTGCAAATATTTCAGTTGAAAATTATAATCAAAAGCTTTTCAATATGATAAAAAGTAATCCGAATATATCTTCTTATGGCATCATAACTCCAGGAGAGGTGCTCCATGTTGATGATATAGCTGTTTCTTATATGTATGCAGATCATCAAGCATTGAAGCTGTTACAGTCTAGTATTCCTGTAGAAGGTAAGTTGCCTTCAAATGAAAACGAGGCTGTTTTGGAAAAATGGATGCTGCCTTACTTCGGTCCCAATCTTAAATTAGGCGGTATGTTTACTATTCATGAAAAAAAATATAAACTTGTTGGTTTGCTAAATAAGTCTAGTAGTACTCAGGAAAATAAAACTGGTCAATTATTTACATATAAAAATAAGTTCAAAGTTGGTGAAGGTAGCGTATTGATTGAATTGCATAAGTACGCAAACTTTGATGAAGTTGAAAACCAATTTAAATTATTGACGAATAAAAAAAATATAAGAGTAAATGAGGAATTAAAGAGAGCCTTAAAGCCTAGTGTGGAGATAATGGTGGCAGCCGCTATTAGTATTGGGATTGTTGTGATTTCTACGATTGTTATTATTTACAATGCATTTCAAATTAGTATAGTAGAGCGAATGAAACAGTTTGGGCTATTGAGGAGTATTGGAGCTACAAAAAAACAAATCAGAAAAATTGTGATAAGAGAAGCAACATTTCTTTCTATTATTGCTATCTTTTTTGGAATTTTGTGTAGTATATCAGTAGTCTTTTTACTTAATCAAGTACTGATAAACGTACTTAAAAACTCTATGGGATATACAATTAAATTAGATTGGTTAATTATATGTGTAAGTTCGTTAATTACATTGATAACTGTTTATATTTCAAGCTATTTTCCTGCTTTTTTTGCAGGTAGAATTTCACCGCTACTGGCCGTAAGTAGCCGATTGGCTATAAAAAAAGAAAAAATAAAGAAAAAAAAGAGAACAAAACTAAAGAAACCACTATCTTTTCCGTTAAGTATGGCATTGAAAAATATCCAAAGAAATCCCAATAGATATACAGTTACAATTTTGTCTATTATTATAAGTAGTGTACTGTATATCACGTTTACGTTTCTCATAGATACTGTCATTCAGCGTAAACAACCGGAAATTCAAGCTCTAAAATCGGATATATCAGTTACGGTTAATTCAAATTTAGACAAGCCTAGCATAGATCGTATGAGTCGAAATATTTATAAAGTTAATAACGTAGAGAATCTGTACAAGCAATATCAGGCAAATGATTTTTATACGAAAGTACCAAAAAATAAACAAATTAAAGAATTACAAGGAAATGAATCGCTGTATCATAAAGTAAAATACAAAAATCAAACTGTAGAAATTATGGAAACACAAATAAAAGCCTACGATGAGAATAGTTTAAAGAAACTAGCTGAAAATGTAACTAGTGGAAGAATTGATATTTCAAAATTAAATCGTGAAAAAGAGGTTATTTTAGTAAAGCAAGCTGCATCAAATGATATGAATACAAGTAAAAAATATATAGGTTCTCTAAGTACTTTTCAGGTAGGGGATGAAATCCAAATAACAAGTCGGCAGGAAAGAAAACCTACAGAGGAAATCTCTTACAATGAAGATAAACTAGAAACTTTAAAAATAACTGCAATTGTAGAATTAGATATTTTTAATATGAGTAGAGTGATGGATGCCATAACTTTTATTACTAGTGAACAAATAGCCGAAAATATAACACCATCTCCACAAAAATTAACAGGTTTTGAAATTGATTTAAAGAATCAATCTCAGGCTGATGCTACAATTTTAGATATACAAAAGAAACTGGGTGGAGATGCATCTATAGAAGTAAAAAATAATATTGTTCAAAGTAATTTCCATACAGACAATATACTTTATATAAAAATATTAGGGTACGGATTTATAGCTGTTATTACACTAATTGGTTGTGTAAATATTTTAAATACCATCACAGTCAGCATCATTATGAGAAGAAAAGAATTAGCTGCTTTAAAATCGATTGGTATGTCGCAAAAGGATTTGAAAAAGATGGTTATATATGAAGGACTCCTATACGGCTTCTTTGGAAGCATACAAGGAATCTTTTTCGGCTGTATGTTGTCGTATATTCTTTATGTAGCACTGTCAAATACGGTTTCGTTTGAATGGATTATTCCTTATCAATCTAGCTTTATCACTTTTATAACCGCACTGTTGATTAGTTATGTATCGGTACTAATTCCGCTGCGAAAAATTAAAAAGGATAACGTTATAGATGTAATTAGAGAAGAATAGCAGTGATTATAACAATATGTGATTCGGAAGTTCAACCGAGATACGTGTAAAACGGTTCGTAATCTGTATTATATTTCAAGTATTGGTTTTTTAGTTAAAAATATCTGCCTGACGATTAACAAATAGCTGATTACCTAAATGCTATAAGACCCGACACGAACGAAAAAAGATAATTGTACATTTAGGGGTTCAGTCACATGTCCATCAACTTAAGAATCTTTACAACCCCCAATTGTAAAAAAAACGTTATTCTTTCTAAAAAGCTAAATAGAAAGGATGACGTTTTTTTACGAATCTTTCGATTCAAGATGAATTACAACTATTTTCTGAAAAATTAAAGCGATTTATTACACCCGCATTTTTAGCAGAACTTGCAAGAGAAATCGGGTTTATAAAGCGAAAATATAAGTTTTCTGGCTTAGACTTAGCTACGATTTGTATTTGGATCAGTCAACGAGTAGCAAATGCTCCCTTAGTACAATTATGTAGTAAACTTCATGCAGCCATTGGGACCTTACTCAGCCTTGAGGGCTTAAATACAAAGGCAGTTTTGTTTTTACAACATATTTTTCTTTATTGTTACAACAAAAACGCTGTGAACAAACACAGACTTTAGCATTTAAAATACATAAATATATTTATGCGTTTCATTGAACTACTCACCACTTAACGTCCTAACGGACTGTTTGAAGTGGGAGATTCCTGCGAACACCGATGTATCCACCAGTTATCTTAGCAGGCTCTACCCGCAGTCC
>NZ_JXIS01000071.1:0-40219 GCF_000836715.1 Bacillus sp. L_1B0_5
GTCTAACAATTGGGGTGCACTTCAATATTTAGGGACGGCCTTTTTTTATAAACAAGGATTTTTTATATCTCCCACAATATAAAAAATTAAATATGTTAATCATATCCTGGTTTTTAAATTATTACATTTCAATGATATTTTTGGTATTATTTAGATAAAATAGGAAAGGAATTAATCGAAATGGTATTTAGTAACCTTGTCTTTTTATGTTTATTTTTACCTGCCGTACTCTTAATTTATTATGCTGTACGCAAAGAACTACAAAATATAGTTTTATTATTTTTTAGTTTAGTATTTTATGCTTGGGGCGAACCCATTTATGTTTTCCTAATGCTGTTCTCTATCCTTGTTAACTATTGGTTTGGGATTTTATTAGGGAATAGTCGCTTCACAAATGGTCAAAGAAAATTATTACTAACGTTTGCAATTGTAATGAACACCGCTATTTTAGGATATTTTAAATATGCAAACTTTTTAGTAGATAATATTAACTCTATCTTACATACCAATATTGTTCTTGAAAAAATACCTTTACCAATTGGTATTTCATTTTTCACGTTCCATGCGATGAGTTATATTATCGATATTTATAAGAAAAAAGTCGATGCTCAACGAAATATCTTTGATTTGGCCTTATACTTTACTGTATTTCCACAGTTAGTAGCAGGACCAATTGTTCGTTATAATACAATTTCTCATCAATTACACGAGCGAACTGTTGATGCCGACAAATTCTCTGAAGGTGTCCGCCGATTTATTATTGGTTTAGGTAAAAAAGTTTTAATCGCTAACCAATTAGGTGTTATAGCCGATGAGATCTTCGCAATGAATCCTTCTGATATGAGTGTATCATTAGCTTGGATGGGAGCCATTGCCTATACGCTACAAATTTACTTTGATTTTTCTGGATATAGTGACATGGCAATTGGATTAGGAAAGATGTTTGGATTTGATTTTCTAGAAAACTTTAATTATCCATATATCTCAAAATCCATTTCTGAATTTTGGCGTCGTTGGCATATTTCGCTCGGTTCTTGGTTCCGTGATTATGTCTATATTCCACTTGGAGGAAATCGCGTTACAACTTGGAAAGTTTACCGTAACCTCTTCATTGTATGGGGACTAACCGGTTTTTGGCATGGTGCTAGTTGGACCTTTATGATTTGGGGTATTTATTATGGAGTTCTAATTGCACTTGAAAAAGCTGGACTCGAAAACCTACTTCAAAAATTATGGAGTCCTCTTCAACATATTTACGTGATGTTTTTAGTTATTATTGGATGGGTGTTTTTCCGTGCAGATAACTTCAGTTATTGCTTTGAATTCCTAAAATCCATGTTCGGATTTAACGGTCCGTTAACAGATATTAACAGTTACTTCTATATAATGAATTATTGGGGAATTTTCTTATTAGCTATTATTACTGCAGCACCCGTATTCCCATGGTTACAAAAAATGTTATCGACAAAAAGATTTGCTGTTTTATCGCCAGTATATTATTTAAGTATTCTAGTCATTGTTTTAGTATTCCTAACAAATGCAACTTATAATCCATTTATTTATTTCCGTTTTTAAAGGAGGTTCACTATGAAAAAATTTCAAAACCTCACTTTAATAATGGGGTTCCTTACAGTTATTTTTGGGGTGGGTATTTGGACAGCAAAAGTTATCCTTATAGATAAAAAAACATTTTCTGAATTTGAAAACAGAAACTTAGCAATTAGACCTGCTGTAAATGCTTCTACCATAAAAACTGGAGAGTTATTCAAAGGTATCGAAACACACTTTACAGACCATGTTGGACCTAGGGATCTCTTTCTTGAAAGCTATATAAAATTCCAACTCTCTATGAATCGAACATTCGTAAACAACATTCATGTTACAAACGATCAATTCATTTTTAATAGACCTAATATGGAAAATCATTTAAATGATGTTGATGCTGGTGTTCAGGAATTAAACACTTTGAAAAAAGATTTTCCACAAACAGAATTCTATTTCTCTTTAGTTCCTAGTAAGCAGACAGCGTTACAGTATAAGCTTCCCTCTTACCTAAATCTTGGTTACGAACAAATTCTTAGGGATCACCTTGCTGAGAAATTGACAGCAACGAAATTCCCTATTATTGATGTATTACCAATGTTTAAAGAAAGATTTACTAACGAAAAACTAGAACGAATGTATTTAACTACAGATCATCATTGGAATATGGAAGGTGCCTTTTATGCATATGAGGATACGATGAACTTTATTAATTCTCATTCAAACAAATATAAAGGACAACCAATAAAGAAAGATAACTACACTATTAACTGGGAAAAACCGAAAGGAAAGTTTGTTGGTAGCTGGAATAATCAATTATACCGCTTAATCGATACTTCATCCGTACAAATTCCATATGTCCACTATAATTTCGGTGAATCTTGGGACGACTACACAGTTTACTATGGTGCTATTAAAGATGATACCGCTAAGGAATCAATGACTCAGTTTTATGGAAAAGAAAAAGATATTCCTGCTCCTGGATATGCTAATGTTTATCAAACAGATTTCCCTGAAATAAATATCATTAATACAAAGGCGGACAATGACTTACACCTTGTTATCTTAAAAGATTCGTATGCTGATGCTACATATCCTTTATTTGCACGTAATTTTGCTAAAACAACTTTTATTGACCCTCGTTACACGCAAGGAAAAAGTGTTAAGCAGCAACTAGAAGAACAAAATGCAGATATTGTATTGTTTATATACAACGACACCAACGCTTATGGTGACATGTATAAATTTCAAAATGTAAAATAAAAACTATTTTCAAATTTAATCAGTGGGAATGAACCCCCACTGATTAAAGCCTTAATTTATATAGTAATATCGAGCTAATCTCAATCTAAAATCCTTCAAATCATTATACGCTTCTAAATTCGCTAACATCCCTCGAATAACTGGAATCCTTGGATTCGGCACTCTCATTTCGGATTCTAAAACATCTAAAGTAACTAAAACCTCATCATTTTCTAGTTGGTCTGCTAATGTTCGTTTTAATATAATAATTTCATTTAAAAAATGCTCTTTCACTTGTTCTTTAATAAGCTCTGAGCTACAAAAAAACTCTCCCATTTTTTCTTCATTTAAAACAGGCCCTTCTGAAGATTCTAGAAGCCCTTCTACTAAATCGTCTACTCTTTTTAAAATAAATGAAGCAACATGAGCGAAATCAATTTCTGGTTCATTTAAAATAATTAATTGTAAATAACCATGGCATATACCTTCTACCATAATTACTAAATCTAATAAATATGGACTGACCTTTTCACCATAAATAGACAGTAAGCTACCTCGATAAAATGCATGAGATTCTAACTTCATCCGTAGCATAAACTCTTCTACTTCTTTATTAAACGGAATGGCATTTTCTCTTGCATGCATAATAATAAATTCTTTATGTTTTTGCACATCAGTAAACTGAAAGTATAATTGCTTTTCAAATTTTTCACGTGGTAGTAAAGACTCTTTTTCAATATCCAGCATTTTCTTTTGGATTTTGTCATAATAATATCGAAGCGTCGCTAATAAAAGCTCATCTTTTGATTTAAAATACAAATAAAAAGCTCCCTTTGAAATACCACAAGTGGTGACAATTTCTTGTACCGACGTTGCATTTACACCCTTATTCGCAAACAACTTCATAGCCGATTCTATAATTAAACGCTCTTTTTCTTTCATATCTTCTCTCCTAAATTTAATCTCGCATCTTATTATAAATGTATTATACCATCTCTTTTTATTGACGTTTGACCGAATGGTCAGTTATATTATGTATTAGACTGACCAGTTGGTCAATATAATAAAAAGGGAGCGCAAACATGAACAAAATCATCAATTTCTCGTTAAAAAATAAGTTCGCAGTTTGGCTACTAACCATTATTGTTACTATTGCAGGGATCTACTCTGGACTCAATATGAAGCTGGAAACAATTCCTGATATTACAACACCGATTGTGACAGTAACTACGGTCTATCCTGGTGCTACACCAGAAGAAGTAGCTGATAAAGTTTCAAAACCGATGGAAGAACAACTACAAAATTTAAGCGGTGTTAACGTTGTGAGCTCATCATCTTTTCAAAACGCATCTTCTATTCAAGTAGAATACGATTTTGATAAAAATATGGAAAAAGCAGAAACGGAAATTAAAGAGGCTCTCACGAATGTGAAACTCCCAGAAGGTGTTAAAGATCCTAAAGTTTCACGAGTAAACTTCAATGCTTTTCCTGTTATTTCGTTAAGCGTAGCAAGCAAGAATGAATCTTTAGCTACCTTAACTGAAAATGTAGAGAAAAATGTTGTACCAGGATTAAAAGGACTTGATGGTGTTGCATCTGTTCAAATTGCAGGTCAACAAGTAGATGAAGTACAGCTCGTCTTCAAGAAAGATAAAATGAAAGAATTAGGACTAAGTGAAGATACTGTAAAAAATGTGATTAAGGGATCGGACGTATCTTTACCACTTGGCTTATACACGTTTAAAGACACGGAAAAATCAGTTGTTGTAGATGGCAATATTACAACAATTAAAGCGTTAAAAGAAATCAAAATCCCAGCTATACCTTCATCACCTAACGGTCAAGGTAGTCAAAATGCTGGCGCTGGTGCACAAACGCCGCAAATGAATCCAGCTGCTATGAACGGAATTCCAACAGTTACATTAGACGAAATTGCTGACATTAAAGAAGTTGGGAAAGCAGAATCCATTTCTCGAACAAATGGAAAAGAAGCAATTGGAATTCAAATTGTGAAGGCCTCTGATGCAAATACAGTTGATGTTGTAAATGCAGTAAAAGATAAAGTAAAAGATCTTGAGAAAAAATATAAAGATTTAGAGATCATTTCAACATTCGACCAAGGTGCACCTATTGAAAAATCAGTTGAAACAATGCTGAGCAAAGCAATTTTCGGCGCTATCTTTGCGATTGTTATTATTATGCTGTTCCTACGAAATATTCGAACAACGTTAATCTCTGTCGTTTCAATACCACTTTCTTTATTAATTGCTGTTTTAGTCATAAAGCAAATGGATATTACGCTTAACATAATGACGCTTGGAGCAATGACAGTGGCTATAGGCCGTGTTGTTGATGACTCAATTGTTGTTATTGAAAATATTTACCGACGTATGTCGTTATCAGAAGAGAAATTGCGCGGAAAAGATTTAATTCGTGAAGCTACGAAAGAAATGTTTATCCCTATTATGTCTTCTACCATTGTGACAATCGCTGTATTCTTACCTCTAGGACTTGTAAAAGGTATGATTGGTGAAATGTTCTTACCATTTGCCTTAACTATCGTCTTCGCTTTATTAGCGTCGTTACTAGTGGCTGTTACAATCGTACCAATGCTTGCTCATTCCTTATTTAAGAAAGAAAGCATGAGAGAAAAAGAGGTACATCATGAAGAGAAACCGAGCAAATTAGCAAATGGGTATAAACGTATACTTGAATGGGCTTTAAATCACAAAATTATTACATCTAGTATTGCTGTCCTTCTATTAGTTGGTAGTCTCGCACTTGTGCCCGTTATCGGTGTAAGTTTCTTACCTTCTGAAGAAGAAAAAATGATTATCGCAACATACAAACCTGAACCAGGTCAAACATTAGAAGACGTTGAAAAAATTGCAACGAAAGCTGAAAAGCACTTCCAAGATAATAAAGACGTGAAAACAATTCAGTTCTCATTAGGTGGAGAGAACCCAATGAGCCCTGGTCAAACAAATCAAGCTATGTTCTTCGTTCAATATGATAACGACACGAAAAACTTCGAAAAAGAAAAAGAACAAGTCGTTAAAGATTTACAGAAGATGTCTGGCAAAGGTGAATGGAAAAACCAAGACTTCGGAGCAAGTGGCGGTAGTAATGAAATTAAACTATACGTTTACGGAGATAGCTCAGAAGACATTAAGCCTGTCGTAAAAGATATTCAAAATATCATGAAGAAAAATAAAGACTTAAAAGATATAGATTCTAGTATTGCAAAAACATATGCAGAGTACACTTTAGTCGCAGATCAAGAAAAGCTAAGTAAAATGGGCTTAACGGCTGCTCAAATTGGAATGGGACTTTCTAATCAACATGACCGCCCTGTTCTGACAACTATTAAAAAAGACGGTAAAGATATCAATGTATATGTAGAAGCTGAAAAACAAAATTATGAAACAATCGATGACTTAACAAATCGCAAAATTACAACACCACTTGGTAATGAAGTAGCTGTGAAAGATGTTATGACTGTAAAAGAAGGTGAAACATCGAATACAGTAACACACCGAGATGGCCGTGTTTATGCAGAGGTTAGTGCAAAATTAACATCTGATGACGTTTCAAAAGCATCTGCTGCAGTCCAAAAAGAAGTAGATAAAATGGATCTTCCTTCTGGTGTAGATGTTTCTATGGGCGGTGTTACTAAAGATATTCAAGAATCATTCAAGCAACTTGGCCTAGCGATGTTAGCTGCGATTGCCATTGTATACTTCGTTCTTGTCGTTACATTTGGCGGTGCCCTTGCACCATTCGCAATTTTATTCTCGCTACCATTCACAATTATTGGGGCTCTTGTTGCCTTATTAATCTCTGGTGAAACATTAAGTGTATCTGCAATGATTGGGGCGCTTATGTTAATCGGTATCGTTGTAACAAACGCAATCGTGCTTATCGACCGCGTTATTCATAAAGAAAATGAAGGTTTATCAACACGTGAAGCTTTATTAGAAGCTGGTGCAACACGCCTTCGTCCGATTTTAATGACTGCAATTGCAACAATCGGGGCTCTTATCCCGCTTGCATTAGGATTTGAAGGTAGCGGCTTAATTTCTAAAGGACTTGGTGTAACGGTAATTGGTGGATTAACAAGTTCAACATTATTAACACTTCTTATTGTTCCAATCGTTTATGAAGTATTAAGCAAATTTAAAAAGAAAAAAACAAAATAGCAAAAAAATAACCTCGCTAACTGCGAGGTTATTTTTTATTCCCAAACAAGATTAAGAAATCACCGTATCCTTCTTTTTCTAACTCCCCTTTCGGGATAAATCGAAGAGCTGCGGAATTAATACAGTAACGAAGTCCATTCGGTCCTGGACCATCTGGAAATACATGTCCAAGATGTGAATCTCCTTCTTTACTTCTCACTTCTGTACGTGTCATATTATGACTCACATCCATCTTTTCTTTCACACTTGCTGACATAACTGGTTTTGTAAAACTAGGCCATCCACATCCACTATCAAATTTATCTAGAGAAGTAAACAACGGCTCACCTGAAACGATGTCTACATAAAGACCTTCCTCTTTATGGTTCCAATACTCATTTCGAAATGGTGGTTCTGTACCATTTTCCTGCGTTACATAAAACTGCATCTCATTGAGTTTTTCTTTTAAATGAGCATTATCCTTTGGCCAATGTTGCTTAATAAAAGCATCTCGTCCTGAGCCTTTACGATATAACTCATAACGGAATGTATTTTTCTTATGATATCCTTGATGATATTCTTCAGCTGGATAAAATGTAGCTGCTGGCAATATTTTTGTCGCAATTGGTTTTGAAAAGCGCCCACTCTGCTCAAGTTCTTCTTTTGAGGCTTCTGCTTTTTTATGTTGTTCTTCATTATGATAAAAAATCACTGTTTCATAAGACTGTCCGCGGTCGTGGAATTGTCCTCCAATATCGGTCGGATCAATTTGTCTCCAATATATATGTAACAATTCCTCATACGGCATTTTGTTTGCATCAAATGTAATTTGTACCGCTTCATAATGTCCTGTTGTTTCTGAGCACACTTCTTTATACGTTGGGTCCTCTTTATGACCGCCTGTATAACCTGAAACAACTTGTATAATTCCCTCCATCTCTTCAAATGGAGAAACCATACACCAGAAACACCCTCCAGCAAATGTAGCCACTTCTACCTTTTCATTTACAGCCATTACTTCACCCCTATTCTATATTCTCCTTACAGTATGGCATAAGAAACATAATGTTATAAAAGAAAAAGCATCGAACATCGATGCTTTTTCTCTACTTCACTTTATTTCGTTCCAACATCCTTCTCCATTTCATCACTTGTCACATCTAGGACATCTAATAAGAAAATGAAAATTGGAATACCGATAATCAGTCCCCATACACCTAAGAAGTGCTCTGAGAAAATTAATACCATAAAAGTATAGAAAATCGGTAAATTTGTTTTTTGCGACATAAACTTCGGATTTAATACGTAACTTTCAAGCGCATGAATCACTGTTACGATAATTAAAATATAAACAACGTACATAATACCGCCAATATTGTAAGCAATCATACAAAGTGGGAATAACGAAATGATAACCCCCGCTACTGGAATTAAGCCAAGCAAGAAAATCATTAACGCTAAACCTAATAATTGCGGGAATCCTAATATCCATAATGCGATAACTGAAAGAACACAGTTAACAACAGCAATTAAAAATTGTGCTTCGATTACCTTTCCAAATGAGCGTGCAAATTTCTTTCCAAAGTACTCAATTTCAGTATAGAAAATTGCAAGCCTGCTTTCTTTAAACTTTGCAGTAAAACCAACAATACGAGATTTTTCTAGTAAGAAAAACAAACTCAAAATTAAAGAAAGTAAAACTTGAAGGCCAAATTTACCAACATTCGTAATCGATTTATACAAAATGTCTACGCCTTGTCCTACATATTTAGAAAGCTCCATATGATTGACAGCATTAACTGCATACCTAATTAGTTCACTATCTGGTGGGTTTCTTAAAAATACATTGAATTGGTAAATCAATTGTGAAATTTGTATCGTTAATACTGGTAAATATTTAAATAGCGTAATAGCAATTCCACCAATTAACATTACATATAGAAATGCTATAATAATTTTTCGATTAATAGGCATGAAATGATCTAATTTGCGGGAAATAAACTTTTGGAATCGATCCATTAAATACGTGAGAATAAACGTAATTAATATTAAATTCAACATACTTTGCAGCCCGTATAACACGAGAGCAAGTATTACTAATACGAGTAACCTCTGAAATCCTTTGCTTTGAAACAGGTTTTTTATTTGCATAATCGACGAATACTCTCTCCTGTCCTATAAACTAAAACGTTAATAAGTAGATTTCTCTCTCTTTTCTACTTTTAATTATTCATTCATATTAAGATTTTTATAAACTCATTATATGCCTACCTTAACAGGTATATAGTAGCTTACTTCTTATTTTACAATACAATGACCTAATTCAAAACGTATTCTACATAGTATTAATGAAGATTTAAGGAAACTTACATTTTTTTAAATAGGTCTTACCACTACTGTAACATAAAAAGCAAGCTATCAGTAGAAATCTGTCCTACAAATAGCTTGCTTTTCTTATTTTTTAAGTAAGTTTTACTATCCAATGAATGGCATGAACATTGGGATGACAACTACTGTTACAACCCCAACTACCGTTACAGCAATACTTGCCATCGCTGCCTCTACCTCACCCATTTCAATTCCTACTGCAACTCCTAATGCATGGCCCGCTGTTCCAAGTGCTAAACCTTTTGCAATCGGATGTTTCACTCTAAATGTTTTTAAGAATAATGCTCCTAATGCATATACGATAACTGCGTTGAAAATAACCGCAAACGATGTAATTGCAGGAATACCACCAATACTTTCTGAAATTGGTAACGCAATTGCTGTTGTTGCTGCTTGCGGTAGCATTGAATTCATTACTGCTGTATCTAAACCGATTGCTTTTGCAACAATGAACACGACAATTACTGAGCAAATAGATCCAACCACGATAGCTGATAAAATTTGCCACCAATATTTTTTCAACTTATCAACTTGTTTATATAGTGGGATAGCGAATGCAATTGTTGCTGGCTCTAAGAAGAAACTAATCATTTTTCCACCAGTATTATATTCTTCAAAAGTAAAGTTACCTACCTTTAGAAAGACAATGCCTAATACCATCGCTACGAATAATGGTGTAAATAGGAAGAACCCTTTTGAATGCTTGAATAATAATGTTCCGATTCCGTATGCGATTAATGAAACGACGATTCCGAAATATGGAGTCATTGTGCTTGCCATATTCATTACCTCCTAACAATATATAAATGCAATGGTTACGCAACCTTTCCGTGCTTGCGTCCTTTATTTACTACTTTCAATTCTTTTGTATCTTCTGTTTCTTTTTCATCTTTTCCTAAAATGAATTGTGCAAATAATCCTGTTACAGCGAGTAAAATAACTGTTGCTACAACAATTACGGTTAAAATTTGTACAAAGTATTGCCCCATTACACCAAGAGAATTAATAACTGAAATACCTGATGGGACGAAAAGGAATCCGATAATACCGGTTAAAGCTGTTCCAAGTGATTCAACTTGCTCCAATTTAATTACTTTTAAACATAATAGACTAAATAAAATAACTAACCCGATTACCGATGAAGGCATTGGAATTGGTAAATGCGTTACAATAATATTTGAAATTAACATAATAGCTGAGAATATAAATGCTTGTGATAAGAAACTATATACTTTTTTCGTACTCATTTTGGCCACCTCTTTCGATTTGGTACCTTTATTGTATAGGATATAAACACCCAAGTAAGCGTTTACATAACGGAACGTCAAATATACAGAATCAGTTACAAATATAAAAGGATGAAATACAAAAGCCGCTTCTTAAATACGAAGCAGCTTCTTGAGTTCTTTTGCATATGTACGGCTAACAGGTACTTTCGATCCTTCTTTCATGATTAAATTATAAGTAGAATTGAACCATGGCTGAATTTCAGTAATATGATTAATATTCGTAATAAAGCTACGATGGATGCGCATGAAGCTTGCTTGTGGTAACTTCTTCTCTAAAATTACAAGTGTATCATGTGTTACATACGTTTCCCTCATTGTTTTTACTGTTACTTTCCCATCTACAAGCCCTACATATATAATGTCTTCAATATTCACAAGTACGATTGATTCTTCAATTGGTAATGCTAATTTATGCATCTCTGCTGCTACATCTGTCCCCTTTATTTCGTGCTTCGTTTCTATTTGCGCTTGTTTTTGTTTTTTATACTTCTTTAATGTTTGCACAATACGTTCTTCATCAAATGGTTTTAAAATGTAGTCTAATGCATCTACTTCAAATGCTTGCAACGCATATTGATCATAGGCAGTAGCAAATACAATTGCAGGTGGATTTTTCATCTTCTTTAATATATTCGCGATTTCAAATCCGTTATCATCGGATAATTGAATATCTAAAAACACAATATCTGGTCTACTTTGCATTAGTTCTTCTAATGCGTCTTCCACACAATCAGCCTCACCAACTATCTCAACTTCTTTCGTTCTCTCTAATAAATACTTTAGTTCATCACGTGCTAACATTTCATCGTCAACTACTAATACTTTTAACACCCGGCTCTTCCTCCCCTACTTTTTTTGGAATAATAAAGGTAATCTCCGTCCCTTTATTTAATTCACTTTCGATATGAAGCATCGTTTCTTTCCCAAATAACCCAATAAGACGTTCATTAATATTATATAAAGCTGTTCCAGTCCCTTTCTTTGATGAAACTACCATCTTTCCTAATTGTTCTAAACGTTCTTCCTCAATTCCCTGTCCATTATCTTTTACTTCAAAGTGAACCATACCCTCTTTTTCAAAAACATGCACTTCCACTTCGCATATTGGTTGCTTCTTCGGAAAAGCATGTCGCAATGCATTTTCAACCAATAGTTGAAGAACAAATGGTGGTACTAAAGTTGTCTTTAGCTCATCCTCAATATACATCTTTACCTCATACTTATTTGGGAACCTTGCTTGTTCTAGTGATAAGTATGCCTGTACGTGGTTTAATTCTTGCTCTAGTGGAATCAATAACTGACGTGCCCCTTGCAAATTACAACGAAAATACACGCTAAGCTGTAATAATAACTTCCTTGCTTTTTCTACATCTGTTCGGCATAAAGCTGATACTGTATTAATCGCATTAAATAAAAAGTGTGGGTTAATTTGCGCTTGTAATGCTTTTATCTCCGCATCTTGAAGTAATTTACTTTGCAACTCAGCTTCTCCTAACTCTAACTGCGTGGAGAATATTTTTGCTAACCCTTCTGCTAATTCTTCTTCAACGCGACTTAACTGGTTAGAATTTTTGAAATACAGTTTTAATGTACCTATCGTATTTCCATGTGAAGTTAGTGGAATAACAATAGCGGCTTGTAAGGGACAGCTTTCATGTTGGCAATTAATAACCTCACGTGATTTCGCCTTCATTATTTGCCCTGTATGTAAAACTTCTTTTGATAAACCAGTTATTAAACTATGTGAAGGAATATGGTGATCTGATGCTAATCCAACGTGCGCTAATATTTTCTCTGTATCTGTTAAAGATACCGCATCCGTTCCTGTAAAGCGGTGAATAATTTGTGCCACATGCTTACACGATTCTTCTGTTAAGCCTTGACGAAAATACGGTAACGTTTTATCAGCAATACGCAATACTTTATGAGTCTGAAGTGCTTTTGCATTCTCCTCCTGACGCAAAATAGCTTGTATCATAGAAAGTAAAATAAAACTCCCAAAACTATTTACAAGAATCATCGGTATCGCTATTGTTTTCACAACGCTAACTCCATCCTCTATAATTAATAAAATCATAACCATTTCTAAAGATACGATAAAAACACTTAAAACTGCTGAAAACTTAGGAGTAATTGTACGATTATATTTTTTGAAAATATATCCGATATAACCAGTTATAATCCCCGCTAAAATAGAAGAGATTGCGCAGCTTAGCGCTGTCGTACCACCAAGCATATAACGATGAATACCAGCAATAAACCCGACTCCAACCCCTACGATAGGGCCACCAAGTAAGCCACTAATACCAACACCCATAATACGCGTATTCGCAATTGTACTTGACGAAGAAACACCTTGTAACCAATTTTCATTCATAATCGTATTTCCTGCTATTTCAATCCCAGTGTAATTGCTTACAATTGTAAATACCGAAAAAATACAAATAAGCTTAAGCTTATCTACATAGCCGTCCTGTTTATGAAGGAGGCGCCTGAAAGTTTTAATATGAGAGAGTAAAAATCCTAAAATAACTATAAGTCCGACTCGTTCAATCATCATGAGTACTAAATTTAGCATCTTTGATTCATTCCTTTTTATTTAGTTAGTTTTATTATGGGAAAATAATGAAGTCGGCGTCAAGAAGAACGAAATGTTTTTTGAAATATTTTACACATAATAATCCCCTCTTTATTTGACAATACAATAGAAGAGTGCTAAAAATAAAGTAATATAATACAGTCCTTTAACACAACCCCGTGAGGTTGAGAAGGAAGTCGGAATACAATATACGTATGTTCTTTTTGGGGGATACGTATGCTTTTTTGGCCTTCTCATCATATCAGGTGAGAAGGCCTTTTGTTATTCTTCCATAGCGACTGTAGAAAATAAGGAGGAGTAATAATGAACGTCATTACTGATGTACAACAAACAACAGAGGAGACGAAAGCGAAAAGGTATAAAACATTATTTGGTTCTGCGCTAGGATATGCAGCAGAAGGTTTAGATATGTTGCTATTATCTTTCGTACTTGTCTATATTTTAAAAGAGTTTCACTTAAGTCCTGTTGAAGGTGGAAACTTAACATTAGCTACCACAATAGGGATGTTAATTGGTTCTTATTTATTTGGATTTATTGCTGATTTATTTGGACGTATTCGTACAATGGCCTTCACAATCTTACTGTTTTCACTAGCAACCGCACTCATTTATTTCGCAACAGACTACTGGCAATTATTAATTCTTCGCTTTTTAGTTGGAATGGGAGTTGGTGGTGAATTCGGAATCGGAATGGCCATTGTAACAGAAACATGGTCTAAAGAAATGCGCGCTAAAGCGACATCGGTTGTTGCACTTGGATGGCAATTTGGTGTACTAATTGCTTCACTCCTTCCAGCATTTATTGTCCCGCACTTTGGATGGAGAGCCGTTTTCTTATTTGGATTAATTCCAGCTTTACTAGCTGTCTATGTCCGTAAAAGTTTAAGTGAACCGAAAATATGGGAGCAAAAACAACGCTACAAAAAGGAACTATTGCAAAAAGAAGCTGCAGGTAAATTAACACCTACTGAAGCAGAACAACTAAAACATATAAAAAAATTCCCACTTCGAAAGTTATTTGCCAGTAAAAAAGTAACAATCACAACAATCGGTCTTATTATTATGTCGTTTATCCAGAACTTCGGATATTATGGAATCTTCACATGGATGCCAACTATTTTAGCAAATAAATATAACTATACATTAGCAAAAGCAAGTGGCTGGATGTTCATTTCTACCATCGGTATGCTAATTGGAATTGCAACCTTTGGTATTCTGGCTGATAAAATTGGTCGTCGTAAAACTTTTGCAATTTATTATATTGGCGGTACAGTATACTGTCTCATTTACTTCTTCTTATTCACAGATTCAACATTATTATTATGGGGAAGTGCATTGCTTGGATTCTTTGCAAATGGCATGATGGGAGGATTTGGGGCAATTTTAGCTGAAAACTATCCTGCTGAAGCTCGATCTACCGCAGAAAACTTTATTTTCGGTACAGGACGTGGGTTAGCTGGATTTGGGCCTGTTATTATCGGCTTACTCGCTACAGGTGGCAACCTACTTGGAGCATTGTCCTTGATTTTTATCATCTACCCAATCGGGTTAATTACAATGCTACTATGTGTACCAGAAACAAAGGGAAAAGTATTAGATTAAACGTAAAAGAGGAAGCAACTCATTTAAGATGCTTCCTCTTTTACGTTTTTATTTATTTTGATTTACTAGCCTTCTGAAATAAGAATGCAGTTTTATCTTCTTCTTTTACAATACCTTGTTTTAGTGCTAATTCTCCCGCAACTTTAGGCGCTAACCATAGCATTGGGAATAACAAAATTGATACCGGAACTGCCGTCACCACGATAAACGATTGTAGCGCATTAATGCTTCCTTCACCCATATATAAAAGAATTGCTGCAACTGCGCCCATAATAAGCGACCAAAAAATTCGCAAACTAATTCTAGGATCTCCGTCTCCAGTCACTGCCATCGAAATGGAATACGCCATTGAATCTCCTGTTGTCACTACAAACAAAATTGTTAATAAAAGAAATGCTGGTCCAATAATATTAGAAAGTGGCAATTGCCCTGTAATTGCAATCATAGCTGCCGGCATACCAGATTCGCTTAATGCGTCCGAGATAGACCCAGGATTCATTAACTCATAAAACACACCTGATCCCCCTAATATAGTAAACCAAAACGTTGTAATAATAGGTGCGATAATTCCAATTGCAACGATGATTTCTCGAATCGTTCTCCCTCTTGAAATTCGACTCACTAAAATTGCCATCATTGGTCCGTATCCAATAAACCATCCCCAGAAAAAGATTGTCCAAGATCCTAACCAACTTGTATCACCACGGTATGTGCTCATCGGTATAAACTCACTTACATAAAATCCAAACGAAGAAACAAACGAATCAATAATAAATCCACCTGGCCCAAATAGTAATATGAATGCCATTAATAAAATTGCTAATCTAACATTTAAATTACTTATAATTTGAATCCCTTTATCAATACCTGTTACTGCCGATATGGTAGACACGGCCACTACACAAACAATAATTGCTAATTGAGTAGTAAACACATCAGAAATTCCAAATAATTCTTGTAATCCATAACTTGCTTGTAAACCTAAAAATCCAATTGGGCCAATTGTACCTGCAGCTACCGCAATAATTGCAGCTGCATCAATTATCGTTCCAAGCAGGCTCTTTCTTAATTTTTCCCCAAAAATAGGATATAAAAGCGTTCGAGGTTTTAGCGGCATACCTTTATGATAATGTCCATACATCATAACTACCGCACTAATTGTACCTAAAATCGTCCATGCTAAAAATCCCCAATGCATATAACTTTGTGCTAAAGCAGGCATGACTGCTTCTTTCGTTCCAGCAGATATACCGTCATGTATTGGTGGCACCGTCATCAAATGGTACATTGGCTCTGCTGCTGCCCAAAAAACGCCACCTCCGGCAAGTAATGTAGACATAATAATAGCAAGCCATTTTGCCGTACTAATCTCAGGTTTTTCTAAATTACCTAGTTTGACCCTCCCATATTTCGAGAACGCCATACACATCGCAACAATAAATGTACCTAACAATAAAACTTGCCAGAAGGCACCGAAATATTTAATTGAAAAAGCAAAACTGGTATTAATCGCACTCTCTACATAATCCTTATTCAAAAAAACTGCAATTACAAATAATAAAAGTGAACCACCACTAATAATAAATACAGGCCAATCAGTTTTTCGACTCTTCATCCTCATTTACACTTCCTCCTTCCTCAGCAATCTAAAAAAACAACTTTATTATGTTTTATTGTTTAAACCTAAAACATAATAATTATATATGCATAATAATTTATCGGCTTTCCACATACTTATGTTGTCCCTAAAAATATGCCAAATCCCTTATTTAAAAGAAAAAAATCTCTTCCTCTTACATAAAAAAGCAAAACAAAAGACCTTATATTTCTATAAGGTCTTCGAAACAGAAATTTGATTATAACATAAGGAACTCCTTGGTTCAAAAATCCTCTTCCAAAAATAACCGAGAGTAAAGGCTTCCATTTGCTACATAACAGTAATTTAAAAAAATTATATTTTGCAGAAAAAAACTGCACTAAATATTATTTATGAAAGAAATTTGGCTTCAAAATTTCATTCGGATACGGTTTATGATAAATATGAGTGGTAGCTGGAGATAGCGGTGGAATAAGCCACACCCAATTACCTGTTACAACACGACCGCAAGCAGCTTCTTGCTTCTCAAATTGCTGAAATTGTTGTGCAGCAGTATGATGGTCAACAATACTAACTCCTTGTTTTTTAAAAGAGTGTAGCACGGCAATATTCAACTCAATTAGCGCCTTATCTTTCCATAACGTACCGTTTCTCGATGTATCTAAATCCATCATCTCCGCAACAGCCGGAAGTAAATTATAACGATCATAATCCGCTAAGTTGCGCGCCCCAATCTCTGTTCCCATATACCATCCATTGAACGGAGCGGCTGTATAAGAAATACCGCCAATTTCTAAGCGCATATCTGAAATCATTGGAACCCCATACCATTTTGCTCCAAGTGATGAAATAGGGTATTCTGGGTGTTCAATTGGCACTTCTTTTACTTCTTCTCTCGGAATTTCTTTATATATAGGCGCCTGCCCGTTTATAGAAAACACAAGTGGCAATACATCGAAATTCGTACCTTCTCCTTGCCAGCCAAGCTCCTGACAAAAGTCCGTAAATGCAGCGGAATGAGAGTCACCGATCACTCCCATTTCTGTTTTATATCCTGCATATCGAATCAATTGGTGATTATAAATTCGTATATTATTTTCCTCACCTTGATATTGCTTAAAAATCGTAATGGTTGGTTTAACTTTTCCGTCGTTCGTTGCATATTTAATATGATGAATTAATGCATTATATACACCCTCTTCATCATTTACTTCGCGCGCATCTAATATGTGCATCTTACTCCAAAATAGTCTTCCAATACATCTATTACTGTTACGCCATGCCATTCGTGAACCATGAACAAGTTCTTCAAATGTATGCTCATATGTCCCTGTCTTCTCTATCTCAATTTGAACTTCTTTTATACGTTCTTCTATCAATTTCTCTTTATTAAGCTCCTTATAACAAATCGTAATAAAATTACTTGCTTCCTCTATTAATTGTTTCGTTTTACTCATAAACGATCTCCTTCTATTTCAACAAAACGCTACTACTTTACAGTATAAGCAAAAAGGATAGGAGTCACAAATGAAAGTGAGAGTGTTACTTTTATTGTAATATTTTTCAGAAAATTAATAAACTTACTATTGACTTACATGGAAAATGAGTGTATTTTTGACTCAGGTAAAGTATTTTTACCTAGACCAACTTTTAAATAGAAAGGAGGTAATCTTATGTCTTCATTCCAATTGCCAAAGCTTTCATATGACTATGATGAACTAGAGCCACATATCGATAGCAATACACTTTCCATTCATCATGGAAAGCACCATGCGACATACGTAAATAATTTAAATGCTACTTTAGAAAATTATACTGAATTACATAATAAATCTTTAGAAGAATTGCTATGTAATTTAGATGCTTTACCGAAGGAAATTGTTACGGCTGTACGAAATAACGGTGGTGGTCACTATTGTCATAGTCTTTTTTGGGAAGTGATGAGCCCACGAGGTGGCGGTGAGCCTAATGGAGACGTTGCAAAAGTAATTGATTATTATTTCAATACCTTTGACAACTTAAAAGATCAACTTTCCAAAGCAGCTATTAGTCGTTTTGGAAGTGGCTATGGATGGCTTGTTCTTGACGGTGAGGAACTCTCTGTTATGAGTACACCAAATCAAGATACGCCTTTGCAAGAAGGGAAAATCCCCTTACTCGTAATTGATGTATGGGAACATGCTTATTATTTAAAGTATCAAAATCGGCGCCCAGAGTTTGTTACCAATTGGTGGCATACAGTAAACTGGGACCAAGTAAACGAGAAGTATTTACAAGCAATTCAATCGCAAAAACATTAGTCGTACGTATAAGGTAAATTTGGTAATGTAAAATCAGTATTGTCGAAATCCTCCAGAATCCCCCGGATTGCCACCGGGGGATTTATGATTACTTCATTTTACTTATATAATGTTTTAAAACATTTTTTATTTCTAGTTTCAGCTCTCGGAATAAAAATCCGGATTCACGAGCCTTTCCATTATGTAGCGTACAGTTAGTTACTTCATTATAAGGAGCTATATTTTCCCCAACTTCCTGGATAAGTGCTTTTATTCCCGTCTTCTCTTCTATGAAATGAATAATTTCTTCCGTAGAAACTACTCCGTTACTACAGGCGTTAATTGGTCCTTTCACATTTTCCATTCCGCACCAAGCTAGAAACTCTCCTGCCTCTTTTTCATGTATAAATGACAAAGCTCCATCTATATAATCCACAACGATAGGGTTTTGGTTCACAACACATTCAACGTAAAATTGTAACCTTTTCGTATAGTCATTTTCTCCAATAACAACTGGAAAACGCACTGCAACGACTGGGAATGTTGCATATTGAAATAAAACCGATTCGGCTAATCGCTTTCCTTCACTATAATTAAAATCATTCCTATCTCCATATGTAATTGCATATTCGTATGGATTAAAGTCCTCTTCTAACAAGCTTAATGCAGGTTCATAGACAGCCATTGAAGATGCCATAATATACTTCTTCGTTTTTTCTTTCAAAACTTCACATACCATTTTCGCTGCATTTGAACTATAGCATAAATTATCGTATACAATATCATAACTTTTTCCTTCTAGACGCTTTTCTAGTAGCTTTCCATCTTCTCTATCAACAATTATTCTTTTTACTGCGCTACCAAAAGAATCTTCAGTAACTCCCCTCGTGGCAATTGTTACATCGTGTCCAGCTTGCAAAAGGTACTCTACTAAATGTTTACCAAAAAACCTTGTTCCTCCTAGCACCAACACTTTCTTCAATTTCATCATCCCCATTTTCATGATTTATGAGATACCACCTTTTTTATTATAAAACGCTAATATATAAAAAAGCATGAAATCAGTTTAACGATTCCATGCTTTTATGCAGATCATATATTAACGTACTCGATATTTATAAATACAATAACAGAAGTACAAAATAGAAATTACTGATACATAAACCCATAGTTCATATACGAATCCCTCTCCCCATACTCCCATAAAATAAAATAGTGAAGGTAAAGTCAATGTTACCCATGATTGTACGAAGGCAATCCTTCCAAGATATTGATTGATATTCTTCTTTTGTGTATTTAGCACAAAGAATAAATACCAAAGTAATGCCCACATAAACCACGTTAATGCATTAACAACATCATGGAATTGAACAAATGAAACAACCATATAGAATAAAGCAATAATTGCTACCCAAATACAAAACCATCCTAGACCACTACTATCCATTCCTTTTATAAAAGTAACACCTACATATAAATAAGTTAATCCAAATAAGAAAGTAGCCGCATATGAATACACTGTCCAATTGCTTTGGTCAGAAATCATGATCAAATAAAACGGAATGATAATTTGTAGTGCACCCACAAATAAATTAAAAACACCCGCACTTTTCATCTCTGCTTTCCCTAATATAACAAGACTATTTAAAAATAAAGCTGCCCCTGAAAGTAATAATCCTACATAACCCATATATATTCGTGTGAAAATCTTTACCTTTCACACTTTTAACCTCCCCACACTATAAAGTGATACTTATATTATTTTTCTTCTCATTTAAAACTACATACATAATTTTTCATCCAAATAAGTCAGACCTCCTACCTTAAAAAGGAGCGAACTTAAAACGCTTTCAATAATAAATAATCCTATCAAAACATGAACTAGGATTCCTTGATTATAAACGGACTCTAGCAATGATACAAGTGTTGGAATACTTTTCAATAATACGCTTTCAATTTCTATAAAAAATTAATAAAATAATACATTCCTCTATCTCATTCTACTACCTTCTAGCATAAGATATTGTAAAATCATATCATTTTAAGAAAGGTTTGATATTTATGCCTCTTCATTATCCAAATCATTCTGTTTTTCACTCTACAGGTGTGTTAACAAGAGAGCCTGCAACTATTTCAGCAGTCGTAAACATTGTAAATTTAGATGCATATTACGCTCACTATGTAAATATAGAAGTGTGGGATTGGTCTAATTATTCTAATCCTGTAAAGTTACCTGTATTAATTGGTGAAAATGTAGAAGTAGAATTCCCATATGTTTTACAAGGCAATCATCTCGCAGTCTTTTATGCTAATTTAGATGAGACTGTTGATTTGTATGAAATACGTATTTCTTATCCCGCTCACTCCAATATTATTGCAAATTGTTTCGGGCGAAGTCTCCCACCATATACAAGTCAAGAGGGAAACACAGTATATCACAAACAACTTGTTCGAATTCATTAATTCCTCCTATTATGTAATAGGTGGTGGTCCGTAATACATTCTTTCTTATAAGAAAATTGTATTACGGACCTAAAACGCGATAGTACCCCTTAGCAGTTTTTGATTGTTTCAAACCCTCAATTTTGTATAAGGAATAGGCTTGATTCAAAACCTTTAATTTCTTTTAATAAATTTACATATGCTCGCTGAAATTGCTCTTGTGTTGCTGGCTGATCATAAAGTGAAACTTTAATTAGTGGGGGATTATACGGACAGTTGATCCCCCATCTATATCCTTTCCGATAATTTTCCTGATTTATAACAATACCTCTGTAGCACTTTTCAATCTTCATTCACTTACTACTAGGCTATATTAAATACAATTTCGTTCTAAAACGAGAAATAGAACGCATACTTAATAATCAATACCTTTACTTACATTGAAAATATTGATTCCTACATGTGTTGCCAGCCAAATATTCCCATAAAATAGCGAACGTTCTTTTCTAGGTTCGCTAATAAACTTAATAGAAAATGAATATAAAAAATGACCTCTTGCTTTTATGCAAAGGTCATTTTTTTATATTCATCATTAAACTTCTAAATAGCCATTTTTATTATTTGATTGCCATTTCCAAGAATCTGCACACATTTCTTCTAATCCACGTGTTGCCTCCCAGCCTAATTCACGCTTTGCTTTCGATGCATCAGCAAAACATACTGCCACATCACCTGGGCGACGCTCTGTAATTTTATAAGGAACTTTCTTGCCCGAAACTTTTTCAAACGCTTCAACCATCTCTAGTACACTATAGCCCATACCTGTGCCCAGGTTATAAGCATCTACTCCTGTTGTACTCAGTACTTTCTCAAGTGCCTTTACGTGACCATTTGCTAAGTCCACAACATGGATGTAATCACGGACTCCCGTTCCATCTTTCGTTGGATAGTCATTTCCGAATACACTTAATTCTTTTAACTTACCTATTGCCACTTGCGTTACATATGGCATTAAGTTATTTGGGATTCCATTTGGATCTTCTCCGATACGCCCACTTTCGTGTGCACCAAATGGATTGAAATAGCGAAGTAATGCAATACTCCATTCTGCATCTGCAAATGCTACATCACGCATAATTTGCTCAATCATTAATTTCGTTTGACCATATGGATTTGTTGCACTTAATGGAAACTCCTCCGTAATCGGTGACGTTTCCGGGATACCATATACAGTTGCAGATGAACTAAAGATCATCTTCTTAACATTATGTTTCTGCATTACTTCACATAGCACTAACGTGCTTGTAATGTTGTTATGATAATATGTTAATGGAATCGCTACTGACTCCCCTACAGCTTTAAATCCTGCAAAGTGAATAACTGCGTCAATTACATTTTCTTCAAAAATTGCGTCAATTGCTTCATGATTTAAAACATCTTCTTTATAAAACTTAAATTGTTTTCCTGTTATTTCTTTCACTCGATTTATAGATTCTACCGAGCTATTCGAAAGGTTATCCACTACTATAACTTCGTAACCGCTATTTAGTAATTCTACACATGTATGACTACCAATATATCCTGCTCCACCTGTTACAAGTATTGCCATAATTATAGTCCTCCATATTTCATTCATTATAAACTTCTCAAAGTATATCACATATTTCTTATCCTATGTTTAACATGCGAACACAGAAACTTACATTTTATCCCATAATAATTTTATAACATATACGATTCTAATCAGGTAATAAAAAAACGCCACATAATTTTTATTATGTGGCGTTTTTTTATTAAATTACGTAACAATATACACTTAGAAAATGCGCAAGACTACCTAATAATACAAAAACATGAAAAATTTCATGATGCCCCATATATTTAAACTCTAACCATTTTGGCTTTGTTCCATAAATAAATCCACCAATTGTATAAAAAATGCCTCCAAGTACTAAGAAAATAATGCCTCCTGTACTTAAATTCTCAGCTAACGGTGCAAAGAATAAAACAATTAACCAACCCATCGTAATATAAATTGCTGTCGATAACCATCTTGGACAATTAAACCAAAACATTTTAAATACAATGCCACAAATCGCAGTTGCATAGACTAAACAAAATAATAGTAAACCACTTGCTGAATTTAATGTAATCAAGCAAAAGGGTGCATATGTACCTGCAATTAATATAAAAATCATAGAATGATCTAGCTTCCTAAAGAAGTAAATAACACGTTCATTGGCCACAACACTATGATACACAGCTGACGCCGTATAAAGGACCATCATTCCAATACCAAACAAAATAACAGCTGTAATTGCAGCAAATGATGGCATCTTAATAGAAACTTTCACAAGCATAGCTAATAAGGCAATAAATGATAATATCGCTCCACCTAAGTGAGTAAATGCGTTAACTGGTTCCCTTACATAAGCATTCATAATAACACCCCTCATATAATTACATATAGTTTTGATAACTACATGTAATTATATACACATTTCTTTTTAAGGTCAACATTTACAATTCATTTGTTTCGTAATACCATATTTAAAGATATATTAAACATTAAGTTCCACTAAGTTATAAAAGTGAGGGATTCTACGTGGAAAATATAAATGAATTACTTGAGACATTACATTTAGAAAAAAATATTAAACTTGAGGATATTCCAAATGTTGACTTATATGTAGACCAAGTTGTCCAACTATTTGAGAATACTTATGCAGATACAACGAGAACTGATGATGAAAAAGTATTAACAAAAACGATGATTAATAATTACGCAAAAGGGAAACTATTTATCCCTATCAAAAATAAAAAGTATTCAAAAGAGCATATGATTTTAATTAGCCTGATTTACCAATTAAAGGGCGCACTCTCCATTAACGATATAAAAAGTTCATTAGAAAATATAAATGACTCCTTATTAAACGATGATTCATTTGAATTAAATGCGGTATATAAAAATTATCTTACTCTTACTGAAAGCAATGTCGAAAGCTTTAAACAAGACGTAAATAAACGTGTTACAGAAGTAAATGAGATTTCTTCCTTAGAAGATACAAAGCTAGAAAAATTTCTACTACTAACATCCTTCGTGACTATGAGTAATATGTATAGACGTTTAGCAGAGCAACTAGTTGATGATTTGAAAAAATCATAAATAAAAAACTATCCACCTATTAAAGTGGATAGTTTTTTATTTACTTAATTGCCTCATGAACTTTTAATTGTTTCCCTTTAATCGTTGTAGTCTTCATGACTTTCAAGACAAGTGGTCCTTTTCCATTTAATATTTCAACGTAAGAAACGTTATCTTGTATCGTAATAATGCCTATATCTTCTGCTGTAACACCTTTAATTTTAGCAATTGTACCGACGAAATCTACCGCTCTAATTTTCTTTTTCTTCCCGCCATTAAAGTACAGCTTCATAATGCCTTTGTTTATGTCCGCATTTTTATCTTTCTTTATAATTGGTTTAGCATGTATCTTTTCTTCAAATGCAGCTTTCTCTTTCATAACTTCTTCTTTTGAAGGTCCAATTGCCTTTGGAATTTCAAAACCAATATAATCCTCAATCTCTTCTAAAAATCTATTTTCATATGGTGTTATAAATGTAATAGCTTTTCCACTATTTCCAGCTCGTCCCGTTCTTCCAGTACGATGTACATAGCTTTCTTTTTCAAGTGGAATATCATAATTAATAACATGTGTAATATTATCAATATCGATTCCTCTCGCAGCCACGTCTGTTGCTACTAAATAACGGAATTTCCCTTTTCTAAAATCATCCATGACTTCAAAACGATCTTCTTGTACCATACCACCATGTATTTTGTCGCAAGGATAGTTAGCTCGTTTTAACTGTCTATATACATGATCTACATTTTCTTGTGTACGACAGAAAATAATACAACTATCAGGATTCTCAATCGTTGTTACATCTTTAAGTAGTGAAAGCTTCTCGTCTTCTATCACCTCAAAAAGAGTATGTTCAATTTTATCCGTTGTAATCCCGGCCGCTTTAATTTCAATATGAATTGGTGAATTCATGTATGTACGAGATAATTTTTCAACATCTTCTGGAAGTGTTGCTGAAAATAACATTGTCATTCTTTTTGTAGGTAATTCATCAATAATTGCCTCTACTTGATCGATAAAGCCCATATTTAGCATCTCATCTGCTTCATCAATAACTAAATACTTCAAACACTCTAAAGAAAGGGTACCCTTTTCAATATGATCCAACACACGACCAGGAGTCCCAACTACAATATGTGTCTTTTGCTTTAATTCTAATTTTTGACGTGCAAATGGAGATTTCCCATAAACTGCCGCAGCCTTAATCCTTTTGAATCGACCTATATTCGTAATATCTTCTTTTACCTGTACCGCAAGCTCTCTCGTTGGTGTTAAAACTAATGCTTGTGGTTTATTCTCTTCCCACTCCACCATTTCACAAAGTGGAATACCAAATGAAGCTGTTTTTCCACTTCCAGTCTGGGACTTCACAACAAGATCCTTCTTTTGTAATGCGACTGGAATAACCTCACCTTGTACTTCTGTTGGATGATCATATCCTAACCCAGTAAGTGCCCTTACAATTTCCTTACTTAATTTATAATCAGAAAAACTTTTTTTACTCATATATTAACCTCATTTTATTCTGTATTATTTTCTTTTTTATCTTTTGTATACGTTACTATCACCCTACTTATTATACTTGAAACCTCACATAAAAAGGTGGATCATGCCAGATTCATCTTTTTATATAGAAATAAACCTTATCATTTCATATATTGTTCAACTAATTGATAACATCTTTTGCTCGTATTGTTAGCATCAACCCTTTCATAGTACCCTCGCCCTACCAAAAAATAAAAAGAATACATACAACCTTGTGTAATTATCTCAATTTTTCAACCTTTTCCATAAACGAACAATACAATTGAAAAAACGTTTTAAATTCGTTTTTAACGTTTTTTTTCAGATATAAAATCTACTTTTTCAAAAAATGTTAAGAAATCCTTTGACTTCTTAATAAAAATAATGTAAATTATCCTATGGACGAACATTTTTGATTAATAAAAATAAAATATTCGTATTTTAGGGGTGTAAATGATGGAAAACGTATTCGACTATGAAGATATTCAATTAATTCCTGCAAAATGTATTGTAAATAGCCGCTCTGAATGTGATACAACTGTCACTTTAGGAAAACATAAATTTAAATTACCTGTCGTGCCTGCAAATATGCAAACGATTATTGATGAAAGAATCGCAACTTATTTAGCTGAAAACAATTACTTCTATATCATGCATCGTTTCCAACCAGAGAAACGAATCTCATTCATTAGAGATATGCAATCACGTGGATTAATCGCTTCTATCAGCGTTGGTGTAAAAGAGGACGAATATGAATTCGTACAACAATTAGCTGCTGAGCAACTTACACCTGAATATATCACGATTGATATCGCACACGGTCATTCTAATGCTGTGATCAACATGATTCAACATATTAAAAAACATTTACCAGAGAGCTTCGTTATCGCTGGAAACGTTGGAACTCCAGAAGCGGTAAGAGAATTAGAAAATGCTGGTGCTGATGCAACAAAAGTTGGTATTGGACCTGGTAAAGTTTGTATTACTAAAATTAAAACAGGCTTCGGAACTGGTGGTTGGCAGCTAGCTGCACTTCGCTGGTGTGCAAAAGCTGCAAGTAAGCCAATTATCGCTGATGGTGGTATTCGTACACACGGCGACGTAGCTAAATCTATTCGATTTGGGGCAACTATGGTAATGATCGGTTCTCTATTCGCTGGTCACGAAGAGTCTCCAGGGGAAACTATCGAAAGAGATGGCAAACTTTATAAAGAATACTTCGGTTCTGCTTCTGAATTCCAAAAGGGTGAGAAGAAAAACGTTGAAGGTAAGAAAATGTTCGTTGAGCATAAAGGTTCTTTAGAAGATACGTTAATCGAAATGGAACAAGATCTTCAATCTTCTATCTCTTACGCTGGTGGAACAAAACTAGATGCTATTCGTACTGTAGATTATGTTGTCGTGAAAAACTCGATTTTCAATGGTGACAAAGTATATTAATTCTTAAATTTAAAAAGAAGGAGAAGCATTTCTATGCTTCTCCTTCTTTTTCATATATAAAAATGTAAAATATTTTTATTTTACTGAATTTTCTAGTATCATATTTTTAGATGCTTTTAATAAGGGGGATGTAAGACATGAAAACTATAATTGAGAATCGTCTTGTTCGTGCGGAAGTACCTAACGAACTAAAATGGGATTTGTCTGATTTGTATAAGTCTGATGATGAGTGGCATACCGCATTAAACGTATTAGAAAATAATATACAGAAACTTGATGCATTTAAAGGACGGTTACATACTAACTCCACAACTTTATTAAATTGTCTACTTTTAGAAGAAGAGCTTTTAATGAAGTTAACAAAACTGTACTCATATGCAAATTTAAAAGAATCTACTGATCGTACAAATCCAATCATTCAAGCGAACTCTTCCAAAATTTCTGCTTTATGGACGAAAGTACATACTGCACTATCCTTTATTCATAATGAAATCCTCTCATTCGACGAAGGAACAATTGAAAAATATTTAACTGAAGAAACAAAACTCGAACCTTTCCGTAAGTCGTTACTAGAAATACTCCAAAAAAGGCAGCACACACTCTCTCCTGAAACAGAAGAAGCACTTGCTGCACTTGGCGAAGTTCATAGTTCTCCATACAAAATTTACGGCATGACTAAATTGGCAGATATGGATTTCACTTCTATACAAGACGAACAAGGAAACGAACTCCCTGTTTCTTTCGCATTATTTGAAAGCAAATATGAATTTTCTCCAAGCGCATACATACGTAGAAAAGCATACTCATCATTTGTTCCCACTTTGAAGCGCTATAAAAATACAGTTGCGACTACATATGCTACCGAAGTAAAAAAACAAGTAACACTTTCTCGTTTACGTAAATATGAATCCGTTACCCATATGCTATTAGAACCACAAAAGGTTCCACTTGAAATGTATAACAACCAACTTGATATTATTTATAAAGAATTAGCACCTCATATGCGCCGTTTTGCAGATTTAAAAAAGAAAGTATTAGGACTCGATCAAATGCTTTTCTGTGACTTACATGCACCTTTAGATCCCGAATTTAATCCGGCGATTACTTATGAAGAAGCAGGCACGCTCATTCAAGATTCTTTAAAAGTATTAGGCGATGAATATAGTTCCATAATCGAAAAAGGATTCAAAGAAAGATGGGTAGATCTTGCAGATAACGTAGGCAAATCAACAGGGGCATTTTGCTCAAGTCCATACGGCTCTCATCCCTATATTTTAATTACATGGCAAAATACGATGCGTGGATGCTTCACATTAGCACATGAACTTGGACATGCTGGTCATTTCTATTTAGCAAATAAAAATCAACGTATCATGAACGTACGTCCATCTATGTACTTTGTTGAAGCACCATCAACTATGAATGAATTACTATTAGCTCAGCATTTACTAGCGACTACCGACGATAAGAGAATGCGCAGGTGGGTCATTCTACAACTACTCGGCACATATTATCACAACTTTGTTACTCATTTACTTGAGGGTGAATATCAACGTAGAGTATATGCTCTAGCAGAAGAAGGACAGGCCCTTACAGCTACAACTTTAACTGAAATTAAAACAAATGTCCTTTCGACATTCTGGGGAGATTCTGTGGAAATCGATGAAGGTGCGGGCTTAACTTGGATGCGTCAGCCTCATTATTATATGGGGCTATATTCTTACACATATTCCGCAGGCCTCACTGCATCTACTGCAGTAGCTCAAATGATTAAAGAAGAAGGACAACCTGCTATTGATCGCTGGTTAGATGTGCTTCGCGCTGGTGGTACAATGAAACCACTTGAACTAATGAAACATGCCGGAATAGATATGTCAAAACCAGATGCAATCCGTAAAGCTGTTTCTTACGTTGGTTCATTAATTGATGAATTAGAGCATTCTTATCAAGAATAAAAAAATAAGCCCTCGCTTTATGAGGGCTTATTTTATATTTACTTCCCAAACCTTTTGCGGTATCCACATTTCCTACAAAGTTCTTCAACCGCAACTCTTTTTGAAAATCCATCGACAATGTTTGTTGCTCTTTCACCTTCTATAATGTTAGAAAATGAATCATTATTAATATTTCCAAGGTTAATAATCCCTTCACCATCTAAACAACAAGGAATAACCGTCCCATTGGCTAAAATCCCTGCCTGATTACGAAGTCCATGACAGAATCCTTTCCCATCATCCTCTTCTTCATGTAATGCTGGCCACTGGAATTCATAGTCTTGATTAATAAAGACACGTTCTGCAATTTTTATACCTTTTCCTGGTGTAAGCTTCTCTTCAATCTGATAAGATAGATCAAATTCATTTTCAATTATGGATAATAACTCTCTATTTTTCTGGATTTCAGCATTTGTTTTATTATCCTGAGTTAAATTCCATAACCTTAACGATACAATTAAATCTGATTGACTTGTCGCTTCCCTAATGAAGGAAAGTATACTCCTTACATAGCCTTCTTTATCTTGCGAACCTGGGTGCCCATCAAAACTATGCAGTGAAAAATTCATTTGTCTTAACGCGGGCTTATTTAACAGTCTATGCCTTCTCTTATTAATTAACGTTCCGTTCGTTGTAATATTAACTTTAAACCCTTTTTCATGACTTAAGTCTAATAGTTGATCTATTTTCGGATGGAGCAATGGCTCACCCTTCACGTGCAAATAAATGTAGTCTGTGTGAGGTTTAATTTGGTCTAATCTTTTAGCAAAATCCTCTACAGAAATGAATTGCTTCTGCCTTTCCGTCGGCGGACAAAAGCTACACGCAAGATTACACACACTCGTAATCTCCAAGTAAAACTTCTTAAACTTCTTCACCTTTAATTCCTCACTTCTCTAACTACTTATACTTTTTCCTCTTCATATTACAGCATATTTTTATGGAAATAGAAACATACTTATTTTAGGAAATCTACATACCATCTAATAATATTTAAAAGACCATCGGTAATTTTTGTCCAATGGTCTTTTTATCCTTTTTATATGCAAAGAATAAATTTATTTATGATACGGTTCATCATAACTAACCTAAATAAGGTTATTTTTTATTATCTTTATAATTAAATTTAACAAAAAATGTAGTGCCTTCTGATCCTGTTTTAATTTCTATTTTTGCATTATGGCGGGCAGCAATGGCATAACATACACCTAACCCCAATCCAGTTCCATTATCTTTGGTCGTGTAAAATGGCGTACCCAGTTTCTCTAATACTTCAGGCCTAATACCTTTTCCTTGATCGCGCACTGCAAGCACCACACAATTTTGACCTTCCTTGTAGGTGCTAATGGTTAGAACTTTCCCTGTATTCATCGCTTCTAAGCCATTACGATATAGATTCATTAATAATTGCCGTATCTCATTACGATTTAAAAGTAATTCCGGAATGTCATTTGTATCGACTTGAATATACTTATTTTGATTGTGCGTATCAACCTTTATTAAAGGAATAATATCGCGGATAATTGAATTTAAATCTAACATCTGCAAATCCAATTTCCTTGTATTCCCCATTGAGAGAAATTCAGTAATAATAGAATTGGCACGGTTAAGTTCTTCAATCATTAAATGAAAGTACTTATTATGTTTCTCATAGGTATTCTCTTCTTTTAATAACTGCAAAAATCCTAGTACCGTTGTCATTGGATTTCTAATTTCATGGCTGATACCTGCTGCCATTTGCCCTATTAAATCAATGTTAGATAATCTTTTCAATTCCTGTTCATATTTCTTTTTTTCCGTTATGTTTTTAAAAATACAGCAAATACCATCATCATACGGGTATGCAATAACTTCGTGCCAATATTCATCTGCAGTAGAAAGAAATTCGAAATGAACTGTAGTTCGCTCTGACATTGCACGATGAAATTCCTTATACATAACTGTGTCGATGTCACTCGGGAAAACATCCCATATATTCTTTCCTAATACATCTTTTGCTGTTTTTCTTTGCGGAAAATATTGGTGCTTATTTACGTACGTAAATTCCCATTTATTATTTAAAGTAAAGAATCCATCCGTAATACATTCAATCACACTTGTAACTTTTTCATTAGCAGCAGCTAGCTCTCCCGTTCGCTCTTCCACTATACTTTCTAATTTATCCATATATAACAAATTTGAAAACGTAGGGGCTGTGGCATCAACGATAGATTTTGCTAGTTGAATTTGAGAATTATCATAATTGTGAGCTTTTCCTTCTTTGCCAACGACGATTACCCCTAATACTTCTCCCATTGAAACCAATGGAATCATCAATAAATCCTTACTATCTATATTTTTTGTTTGAATAACCTCTTGGATCTTGGCTTCATAGCTTTTCTCTGTCCAATCCGCTTCTGTCCAATCACAGCCCTTACTTAATTTCGTTGTTTTAATCGTTGTTTTGTCTAGCGGATCTAGAAGATGGGCAGTCATATTTTTACTTTCTAAAATCTGTTCTAAGTAAAAAAAGCATTTATCAAAACTCTCCTGTATCGAGGAACACATTGATAAATCACGGGTAACATTTAGTAACAGCTGCTTCTCAGCAATAAGGTTTTCCTTTTGTGTTAAATTATTTGCGTTTTGAATTGCGACCGCGGCCATATTTACATAAGCTTCAACACTTTGAATTTCTGAATCTGTTAAGTTCATCGGAATCCCATAATCAAATAAAAAAACCAGACCAAATAACTCTTGCCTAAATGAGATAGGCAGAGCTAATAAGGACTTAATTTTAAACGCATCAACTGGTCTCGGATCTGGTCGATGATCCTTTGAGGTATCAGGAATATAGATAGTTTTTTTCGTTTCAATAACTTCTTTTGCCAATAAATCTACTTCAGGATCAATTACCTGAGTATCGAGCGTTACGCCATTTATGGTCTCTGGTTTTCCTGCAAATCCTCTAAATGTTCCATCTTCCTGGGGTAAATAAATTCCAACAGCATCGCACCTAACAATCTCCTCTGATATCGCCATTGTCACACGCTGTAATACTTCACGTAGTTCTAATTTTGTATTTATTATTTTTGTTATATTCGCGAGCCTAGAATATCTCGTCTGATCACTTACCATTCACATAGCCTCCAGTTATAGGCATAATAAAATAAATATGATAATATCAGCGTCTTACCTTTGTTTTACATAGAATACCTTACTTATGGTAAGGTTCCCCACGATTAATCCGAAACGCTCTATACACTTGCTCAAGCAACACTAATCGCATCAATTGGTGTGGTAATGTCATCTTTGAAAAAGAAAGTGATTCGTTTGAACGCTTCATCACTTCTGAACTTAGTCCAAGTGATCCACCAATTACAAATGCCACTTTACTCTTTCCGTATGTAGCAAGGCGATCTAGGCTTACCGCAAATTCTTCTGATGACTTTTGCTTTCCTTCTATAGCTAAAGCAATCACATGCGTGTCATCAGAAATTTTATCCAATATACGTATACCTTCTTTTTCCTTTACAATTAACATTTCTGCTTCACTTAAATTTTCTGGAGCCTTTTCATCAGGCAATTCAATTACTTCTACTTTTGCATATGCTGATAATCGTTTTAAGTATTCTGCTATACCTTGTTTTAAATATTTTTCTTTTAATTTCCCAATTGAAATAATCGAGATATTCACACGTATCCTCCACCTTACAAACATGTTATCCACAAAACTTATCCACATATCCACAAATACTACCCACATATTGTGTGGGAATCTGTGTTCGATACAACATATGTCGCCTCATTTTGACAAAATTCACATGTTTTTTTCTCTTTTTCTGAGTTATCCACATTGTTGATAACTGGCGCAACTTCACACTCATCCACAATAATATCTAATGCTAATTCAACATGTTCTAAACAACAAGGTAAATTCATTTTCTTCACCTCACTTTTCTACAATAGAAAACAGGAGGTAGGCCCTCCTGTTTTTAATACTTTTGAATGCCTAATTTCACTGTTGTTGTTACTCTTTTTGTACCACGATAAAACGTAAGAGTCATTTTATCATTAATTTCCTTATCATATAAGGCCGTGCGGAATCCAATAATATCACGAATCGGTTTTCCATCTACTGCCACAATAACATCATGTTCTCTTAAACCAGCATCCGCGCCTGGCGAAGGACTTTTCACATCCAAAATACAAACTCCTTCTGTTACAGTACCTGGCAAATGTAATGTTTTTGACCAATAATAGTTTGGAATTTCATTTAATGACCTAAGTTCAATCCCAACATACGGTCTTCTTACTTTCCCATACTTCTCAAGCTCATTCATAATCGGAACAGCCCTAGTCACCGGAATAGCAAGTCCGATTCCTTCTACTTCTTTTGCAGCAATTTTCATTGAATTAATACCAATTAATTGTCCTGCTGCATTTACAAGCGCACCGCCACTATTCCCCGGATTAATCGCCGCATCTGTTTGTAACACTTCTACTTGCCAATCATAATGTCCATCTTGATCTAAATCTACGGGGACAATACGTTCATTAGCTGAAATAATACCCTGCGTAACAGTTCCCGAAAATTGCAGTCCAAGTGGATTTCCAATCGCAATGACTGGCTCTCCTCTGCGAACAGTATTAGAATCGCCAATTTCAATTATTTTTTTCACATGCTTTGCATCTATTTCTAATACAGCTAAATCTGTGACTACATCGGTTCCTAATACTTTTCCAGGAACCTTCTTACCGTCACTTAGACTTACTTCAATACGATTCGCTCCAGCTACAACATGATTATTCGTTACAATATAAGCTTGACCATCTGTCTTTTTATAAATTACTCCTGATCCTGTACCAGCCTCTGAATCTGCCTCTGAAAAGTTATCTCGTTGAATGTTAATAACACCCACAACAGCTTCAGATGCACGATCAACAGCATCTACAAAGCTAATCTGTTTAATTCCTTGAGCTTCGGCCATCATATTACTTCCACTTGCTTCAGCTTGCGGAAGCGTATCAGCAGAATTTGAAAATAAAGGGGCTCCAAACGCAAATAAAGAAGCCCCTATAATTGTTCCCGCTATACTAGAAAGAACTATACCTTTATGCTTCTTTTTTCCTGCACGTTTCATACGATAATTTTCTTCATCAATAAAGGACATATTTGTTCACCCATCTTCCTGAAAACAACTATATTCATCTTTATTGTTTACTAAAATGAAGAATTATACGTATTGAATTTTTGTAGGCATTTTTGGATCTGTATCGTGAATTTCAAAGGATTCACCCACTCCAAATCCTTTTTCCTCTAGTACTTGTGATACTGACATACGGGCTAGTTCTTTCATGTTATTATCTAAGCTTAAATGGGCTAAATAAATATGCTTTGTCTCATCTGTAATTACATCTGCCATTGCTAATGCAGCATCCTCATTACAAACATGTCCAACGTCGCTTAAAATACGTCGTTTAATGCTCCATGGGTAACGTCCCATACGAAGCATTTCCACATCATGATTACTTTCAAATACGAAAGCATTAGCTCCCTTAATAACGCCCTTCATACGGTCGCTTACGTATCCCGTATCTGTAATAAGCGCTAATTTCCTATTATTATTATGGAAAGCATAAAACATCGGTTCTGCCGCATCATGAGAAACTCCAAATGATTCGACTTCAATATCACCAAATGTTTTCACATCCCCAACTGAGAAAATGAATTTTTGCTCAGTTGGGATATTTCCTATTAAATGTTCCATTGCATTCCATGTTTTCTCATTCGCATAAATGGGTAAATCATATTTTCGCGCCAATACACCTAACCCTTTAATATGATCACTATGCTCATGTGTTACAAGAATACCTGATACATCATTTATATTCAGTTCTGCTTGTTTAAATAAAGCCTCTGTCGCTTTACCACTTAAACCTGCATCGACTAGTAATTTTTTTTCATCGGTTCCTACGTATAGCATATTTCCTGTACTTCCACTTGCAAGTACGCTAAAATGCAACCCCATTATTTCTCACTCCAGTATGTTCATCAACCACTTGATTTTCCTTTTCCCCTAATTCCATAACTTGTCCTTCAATTGCATTCACAAAGAAGTCCTGCTTCTGCTCCGTTTTTAAATTCCATGTTGGAGCAAGTACTTGGTTATTAGAAGTAGATGCGGTAAGAGTGGCATAACCAATTTGCGCTTCTTTAACATGTGTATTTCCATGAATTTTATTTTTTAAATATAAATTTTCTAAAGCTGTTTGAGCCGTAATAATTTCTTGCTCTTTCGTTTTTTCACCTTCGCCCATTTCTTTTAAATCAGTTAGCATTGTCTGCGTATATGAAACAAGTTCATTTTTTTCATTTAATTCCACAACAATCATCGCCTGATTATTATAGAAAATAGGCTTATCTTTATATTTTTGGAAGAAATAAATTTTAGAGTCTTTCACCGCTCCAAATTCATACTTTTGTCCATCCAATACATAGTTCTTCAAAAATTCATTATACTTATCTTTTGATAATGATTTCGTATTTAAAAAAGGCTCTTTTAGCTTACTTTCTATCTTGTACATATTTTGTATATGCGCCGTTTGATTTTTCAAAGATTGTATATCATCTTCTTTAAAGGCTTTATTTTCCGCTCTAATAAATGACTCTTTTTTCGGTTCCTTAGGGATATTCCCTATAGTAATTTTGTTTGCTTTTAATTCTTGATCTATCTTTGTTTCTGCAATAAGCTCCAATTGATTACTATCTTGCTTTTGAATGAATTGAAAAATGAGAAAGAGGTCCAAAACAAAAAAGGTCACAATAAATATGGTTTTAATTCGATCCCAATCCATTTAGTCCTCCCTCACTCCACTCATAGATTTTCTGTTTACCCGTTTCACCTTCAACAAGCTTTACATACCAAATTGGTTGTAGTCGAACTACTTGACCATCTAGTGATAACTTGTATCCAATACCAATATCCTTAATTACTTGTTTCTTTATCTCTGGATTATTTTCTAGGGATGCTATTACAACATGCCCTGATGGAAGAGTAACCTTCTGTTCTATGCCTTTAGTATTTAAAGACAGCAACGGTCTTTCATATTCCATTACTTCTTCTGATCCCCATTTTTGTCTCAATTCAGCTAATCCATCTGTATTGAATACGGAATATCCATCTTCATGTAAGCGAAATACTGTCTCTCCTTTATTCATATAGTCCAAACGATATGAATCCAAACTTCCACTGTGACCACTTACAAATTCAAAGCTTTTTTGTAACAGCATTAAATTATCTATCGTTTTCTCAGTTAAGACAGAAGAGTTTTTATAATTTAGCATGTGACGATCGTTTTCAATTTCCATGGATCTAATACCATCTGTAAATGTTTCTTTCGATATCTCAGTAATCGGACTTAAATAACGAGGATCACTAAACAGAGCATTCTTAAACGTATCAACTGCTAAATTAGATGAAATATATGTTATATTGTTTAACTCTGTCGTGCCATCTGGTAAAAATAACTTTTTCATATCATTGATTTGATAATCAAAATAGGGCTTTGCTGATACTATAAATTGATTTTGAGCATTTACAATATCTTTTAAATACACACCACTTAATTTTGCCTCATATATTTTAAAGTTATCACCATCAGAAACAAAGTTAATTTTAATTTCTTGATCCTTACTCCTAGAAGAATCAAGGAGAATACGATTAAAATGTTTAGGCTTATCTGTACTTTTCTCTTTCATGTTAAACATAGATTTAACTGCATCAAATGGGATATCAGTAGGGAAAACAAGTTCAATTTTCCCTTCACCATGCACATAGGATAGGAAATCACCCTTAGTGATTGATATCTCTCTAAACTCATGTAGTTCCCCTACTTCCAAAGGCTTATAGATTGATTCTATATCTGCCTCTCTTCTGCTCCCATAATGATTTTTATCTTTATGCACGATGATAGAAGTAGGACGGACAACATCGGAAATTTTAGTTTGATTCGTTCCTTCATTGCCCTGTACAAATTTTGCGTTTTGCATGGATGTAGAATCTGGCACATACGTCCATAGGTTAAAAGTAAGAAACAGGCTAATTACAACTAGGTTAATTAAAACTATTGTTTTAAAGTTTTCCATACTCATTCCCAATCGTCCTCTTCATCTGCTGCCATTGGTAACGTGAAATAAATAGTTGTCCCTTTTCCTTCTTCACTCTTCGCCCAAATAGAGCCACCATGTGCCTCGATCATTTCTTTTGCAATTGCTAATCCAAGTCCCGTACCACCCATTTGTCTTGAACGAGCTTTATCTACGCGATAAAAACGTTCAAAGATTTTATCAACGTTTTCTTTTGGAATACCCATTCCTTGGTCACTTACGCTAATTTCTAATAAATCACCGCGATCACGTAAGCGATATGTTACTGTTCCACCTTCTGGTGAATACTTTAATGCGTTTGAAATAATGTTATACAGCACTTGAGTAATTTTGTCAGTATCCATATCAATAAACCTAGACTTCTTAGAGAAAGATCGTTTGAAACTTACATTTTGTTCTTTAGACATTTCAAAGCGATCAATAATATTATTAAAGAAATCAGTAAAGTCGACCCATTCTTTCATTAAACGGTGCTCTGTACTATCAAGTTTAGATAGCTGTAACAACGCATTTACAAGTCTAATCATTCTTTCTGTTTCTTCTTGTGTAACCGTTAAAAATTGTGGTGCAATATTCGGATCCTGCCATGCTCCATCTGTAAGTGCCTCTAAATAACTGCGCATTGTCGTTAATGGCGTCCTTAATTCATGAGAGACATTCGCCACAAACTCACGGCGTTCCCTTTCTATACGCTCCTGCTCTGTTACATCATATAATACGGCAATTAAACCATTTGCCTTCCCTGTTTCTTTTTGAATAACAGAGAAACTAGCACGTAAAATATATGGTTCATTTCTCGTACTAAAATCTAATAAAACAGAATCTGGCTCTTCATATAAATGATCGAGCGTAAATTCTTCCTGTATCCCTAATACCTCTAAAACAGATTGATCGAGCGCTGTTTCACGAGAAACATTTAACATTTTTTCCGCAGGGTCATTTAGTAAAATAATATCCCCTTTTCGGTCAGTAGCAATTACTCCATCTGTCATATGGGATAAAACAGATGATAGTTTACGCCTTTCACTTTCTGTAGAAGAACGAGCTTGTTGTAATTTTTTTGATAAATTATTGAAGGATAATGCCAGTTGTCCAATTTCATCATGGCTATGCACCTTTACTTTTCTCGAATAATTTCCTTTTGCCATTTCGATTGCTTGTCTCCGCATATCTGAAATTGGTCTTGTAATTGTTTGAGCCAATAAAATCCCAAGTACGGCCGTTACTAATAAGGCAATTACTGTTCCCGTAGCAAAAATTTGATTTATATCCTTCATTTGTTTATATACATCTTCCATAGATGCAACGATGTATATAACACCAAGCGCATCCTTGCCATTATCATCTAGAATCGGAGTAAGCATAACTTGAACACGATGGCCTGTACTACCATCCTTCTCAATTTTCACTTCTGGCTTTTTTTGCACCAACACTCGCTGAACAGCTATATCAGTTGATGTTCTATTCACCTTATTCTGCTTTGACTCATCTGAAATAGCCAGTAACTTTCTATGCGAATCAAATACACTTACCTCTTGTATAACTTTCTTTTGATCAGAGGCAAATTTTCGAATAGAAGTTTTAATTGTTTCATCTGTTGACTCTGTTTCTGCTTTTGTATAACTTTTTTTAAACTCTTGTTTCAAGTTATATGATAATAAGTTTGTTTGCTGCGTTAAAGAATCCCTAAAACCTTGTACTAGGCTCTTCTCTAATTCCCTTACAAAATATACCCCAATAACTTGCATCGCTATTAATATTAATAGCATATATATAAGCACAAATTTCAAATGAATAGATTGAAAAAAACCAACTTTCTTCATATACTATTCCTGCTCTGGGTCACGCAAGTAATACCCTACTCCACGTCTAGTTACAATTAAAGTAGGATGGCTTGGATTATCTTCAATTTTTTCACGCAAACGACGTACTGTTACGTCTACTGTGCGCACATCTCCAAAATAGTCATAACCCCAAACTGTTTGTAATAAATGTTCGCGTGTCATAACTTGTCCTAAGTGTTTCGCTAAATAATGTAGCAACTCAAATTCACGATGTGTAAGCTCGATATTTTCCTCGCGCTTCGTTACACTATATGCATTTGGATTAATAACAATTGGTCCAATAACCATTTCTGTATTTTCTTCTTTTTCTGCAGCACCACCTTGTTGGTGACGGCGTAAATTCGCCTTCACACGAGCAAGTAATTCTCTCGTGCTAAATGGCTTCGTTACATAATCATCTGCCCCAAGCTCAAGCCCTAATACTTTATCAATCTCAGAGTCCTTTGCTGTAAGCATAATAATCGGCATTTCTGAACTTTTACGTATTTCACGACAAACCTCTAAGCCATCTTTACCTGGTAGCATAATATCTAATAAAACCATATCTGGTTGTTCTTCATTAGCCTTTTCAATTGCTTCATCACCATCATGCGCCATTACTATTTCAAAACCTTCTTTTTCTAGGTTAAACTTCAAAATATCTGCAATCGGCTTTTCATCATCAACTACTAAAATTTTCTTTCCCATCATCGTCTATTTCCTCCTTATAAAAATATGGTCAATAATCCCTAAACATATTGATGTTTACATAGTATGTCCTATATGACCGCATCCTTTGTTTAAGTATTTTCTCCTCTATTCTCATAGACTCATGTATGATCCACTTTTACACGGAATCCTATACGATCTATAGAAAAACCTCTAGCTTCAACTGCTAGAGGCTCCTCGTTCTATTTTAAAATAACTACTCAGTTTTGTAAAATTACATAAATAAAAAGGATATTAAGTGGGCCCACTTAATATC
>NZ_JXIS01000072.1:0-71943 GCF_000836715.1 Bacillus sp. L_1B0_5
GTCTAACAATTGGGGTGCAGTTCAACTTACTTGTGCTCTTTTTCATATGCTTCAAACAACGTATCTCGAAACAATGTATTTAAACTCTCAATATCGATCCCTGATCCCTTTTCAATTCCTTTTACATACTGCTGATAGTAATGAATTTGTTCTTCTAAAAATTGATTTAGCACCTTAATTTTCAATCCAACATCTAATTCAGTACCTGCTTTTTTCTTTATTAACAACTTTTCAATTTCATCTAATACACTACGTTCTAATGATAATTCTGTAATCAATCGGTCAAATTCTACAGGAGGTAAAGTTGCTTTCTCTTCTAGCCACTTACAAGCTAAAATGGGACGTAATACATAAAAGTACTTTTTCAGCTTTACATTCTCACCTTGCAAAAATTCACGATAATTTTTCGACGCCATATGTAAATAATGATATATCGTTGCTTTTGGATCAAAATTCTTCTCACTCATCTGTTGAAGTAGTTCTGGAAAATTAGAGTTTTTCGAATAAAAAATTGGTGATCGAATCCACTCAAGTAAAGCTGGGTTCGACTTCGCGAATAGTTGCAATGCCTTTCTAATATCCCAACCACTTATATCTAAATCATCACTAATTGGATATTCAATTACATCTCGTTTATCATGAATTGATAAATACCATTCTACCGGATGTATATAAACAAACCTAACATCATAATCGCTATCTTTCGATGGAAACCCCCAAGCACGACTCCCTGATTCTACCGCAAATAAAATTTTCACATCATTCTCTTTTTCAATTCTTTCTAACTCCAACTCGATTTTCTCTCTCATTTCATAACACCTCTATTTTTTGATTATTTCCTTGGAAATTCGACAAATACACTACTAATTTTACTACATACTAAAAAAACTGTCAGAAATTACTGACAGCAAAACGGAACATCTATTGTTGCTTTTCGATTACAGTAGTAGCAATTCGTTCAAACTCTTTTTGAATCTCATCTTTATATGCATCTACTATTGAAAAATCCATAGCAGCAATATAAATTCGTTCTAATTTATCACGAACCGATTTTGCTTTCGCTAAGAAAGACATCGCCTCATTCATTTTTGCTTTATATTGAATGGAAACATCACGAATTTCCTTCGCATATTTCTCATCCGTCCCTGGCGTAACAATAAGGGCATACATATCAATAATTTCATCACCCTCGCGACTTGGAAAATATTCATGTGGTGCGGTGCTATCAAAAATTGCAAAGCCTAATTCTCTTACGATAACCATATCAAGACTATTCGGGTCAAATCCGCAATGATATACTTCAACTTCAAACCCTTTTTCTTCAGCTGCCTTAGCTAACTTTTTGAGCATCGTTGATTTTCCAGAGCCTGGGCGCCCTTTTATAAAATAACGATGTGGTAACCCTTCTGTTAAATTAGGAACAAAATCAACTGCCCCTTTCGGTGTAGCAGCTCCTAAAAAACGATGTTTTACAAGCGATTGTCTTCCACTTTTATTTGCAAATAATTTCTGGATAAGCTGATCGGTTAGTTCATTTGCTTTATTAAAATCTATATTATCAATATATATCTTCTCCCACTCATCATGTATAACCAATGCCTCTTTAAAACGTGCGTAAGCAGACTGAAAAGCTTTGCTTGCTTCTGAAACAAATCTTTCAATTTCTAACTTCTGCTTCCTTAGTTTATCTGAGTCCCAAGCAATTCCTAAATTTATATACTCTTCAACAACTCCTGGCATTTTTGGCTCAATAACATGCGGCGATGTCCCATCAACAATTCCTGCTTTTAATTTTGGGATAATTACACCATCAACCGATTTATTGTCAGAAGAACAATGTAAAAATTCAATATCATATCCTTTTCCAACCCATTCACGACCTATTGCCTTTATTAAAGAAGATTTTCCCGTTCCTGGGCCACCCTTTAAGATAAATAATCTGTCTAATCCTTTTAAATTCTCTTCGTATAAATTGTGAAATCCCCTAGCTGTATTACCACCAGCATAGTAATTCAGTACATTTCCTGTCACTGCACTCACTCCTTCGCAGCATTCTATTTACATAAGCTACAATATGCGAGCAGCTTTATTTGGGTGAATACCTATTTTATATTGCACACAAAAAGGAAATGAATTACAATTTAACTATCGGAAAATTCCGATTTTAAAAACTGAATACTTCTTTATCAAGAGAGGCAGAGGGACCGGCCCTTTGAAGCCCAGTAACCTCAGTTTATACAAACTGAATAGGTGCTAATTCCTGCAAAATGCATTGCATTTTGGAAGATAAAACTCAACTAGCATGTAAAGCTCATCTTTCTTGATACTGAAGGATGAGCTTTTTATTATTTGAAAAACATATATTGGAGGTATGTAAAATGAAAGTAATTGATCTATCGCAAACATTTGAAAATAATATGTCTCAATTTCCTGGAACACCTAAAATACAACTAGAAGCTGTTACAAGCGTTGAAGAAGCAGGCTATCAAGTTACAGATTTTCATTCTGTCGTTCATGTTGGCACGCATTGTGATGCTCCTGCGCATTTTATTTCAGGAGCAACAACGATTGATCAATTACCGCTAGATCAATTTGTAGGCGAAGCTGTTCTTATAGATGTAACACATATTCAAGAGCGAAAATTACCTAAGGCAGTATTGCATAATACTGACATAAAAGAAGGTGATATTGTTATTTTTCATTCCAATCTATCCACTAAATGGAATACAGAAGCTTATGAGAAAGAAGCATTTTATCTTTCTGAAGAATTAGCTGAAGAACTAGTTCAATTAAAAGTAAAATCTATCGGTTTAGATTTCATTTCTCCTGATGAAGTTACAACAGAAACATCACCGATTCATCACATATTACTAGGGAATAATATTTATTTAATTGAAAACTTAACAAATCTAGATGCTATCGAAGCAAAACGTTTCTTTTTCTCAGCAGCACCTTTAAAAATTAAAAATAGTGACGGTGCTTTCGCAAGAGCATTTGCTGTTATTTTTTAAATGGAGCTACAAAAAAAGCAAAGGTCATTACTGACCTTTGCTTCTATATTTTCTATTTAAATTAAGAAAGAATTGTTCCACACGAGGACGTACCCAAGCTAAACAATCAATCTCTTTCTTCTTTGTGCAAGCTATCTCTTCACCATCTACCATTTCAACAAGTTCCAACTCTAACAATTGCCTCGTGAACGCTAACATATTTACTTCCTCAGCTGGATACTCTTCTTTTAATTTCTCCTCAATTTCACCCAATAAAAAACCGTCACGCATCATTGCTAGTGCATCAATCCAAAGTGGCGGCATTTCATATTTTTCTCCTGTAATTGTATCTTTTACAATATAATTCTTTTGCTCTTTTCGAAATTGAATTGTATGTAAACATACAGTCGAATTTAATGTTAATTCCATCATACCACCTCTTTCATAATATCTGCATAGAAAAAAGGATGCGCGTGCACCCCTTCTTATCTTTTCGTAACACTACTGAACCGTTACATGAGCAACCAATCTCATGTCGATATTTTCCTCCATTATAAACGAAGTATTTTATAAAAAAAACCCTTCTTGAAACATTTTATAAAATGTTTATATTTACACAACAAGAACACTTTTCTGAAAAATCTTTTCTCCCAATACATTAAACGGTCGGCAGAAAAATTTCTACTTTCGTTCCTACTCCTACACTACTTTGAATTGTGATACTTCCTTGATGTTCCTTAATAATTTTATATGTAATCATTAATCCAAGTCCTGTACCATTCTCCTTTGTTGTGTAAAAAGCCTTGCCGATTTTTCCTAATTTCTCATTCTCTATACCAAATCCTTGGTCTTCGACAGAAATACACAAATGTCCTTGCGTTTTTTGATATGCACGGATATGAATTTCTCCACCCTCTGGCATTGATTCTATTCCATTTTTAATGATATTTAATAACACTTGTTTTAATTGCTTATCATCACCGTTTATAGCCGGTAAATTCCCATCTACTTGTAAATGGCATTTAACTCTATATTGCGTTGCATAACTTTCCATTAGCTGCACAACATATAGAAGGATGGCTCGTATATTACATCTTTCATAATTTGTTGGCTTTGGTTTTCCTAACAACATCAATTCACTAACAAATCCATTAATCCTTTCAATTTCTTGTAGCATAATGTTGTAGCTCATCGTATCAGTTGGGTTTCTTTCTTTTTGCATTTGCGTAAACCCTTTTAACGCTGTTAGCGGATTTCGAATTTCATGGGCAATCGTTGTAGACATAGTCCCAATCACTGCTAAATTTTCCGTCTCTTTCATATTGTTCATCATTTCAACCACTGTTCTTACATAAGATTGAAATCGTTTTAATAAAGAATGTGAAATAATAAAAAAGAATATACATAAAACAAGTGGAATCACAACTTTAATATCTTGTAATATCAAAGTGAAAAATACATACTTTCCAATTACACTAAAGGAAACTAAGTAAAAATACTTTCTATTCACAAATATCGGCGCAAATAAAATTAACAATATTTCAACCATATTTCCATTTTCAAAAACACGATTACTGTTTAAATAAATCATTAAATTATTTATGATATCAATAAACATATACCCAATTAAAAACAAATATTTCACAAAATATACATAACCTTTTTTTTGAAGATATACTGAAATAGGAAATAAAGATATTACTAATATATAAACCCCTATCCCCATACCACCTTCTGGCCATCCTATCCTTGCACCATTAATGTCCATAGCCGGATACACAAAGTAATAAATAACGTCATATAAAAAAAATATAATATAGAATAACAATAAAAATACTTTTAAAGCTTCTCTTTCTTCATAAATTAAGCTTTTCAATTTGTTCATATGAATACTCCTCATGATCAATACAAAAAATAACGTTTTATATGTTATCTCCTTAAATTATAAGTATGAAATTGCTTTCAGGGCAATATTTAACCTTATAATACTAAAAGGAAGGAGAGCTCTCCTTCCTTTTGGTAACAACTTACATCCACCTTACCCTATCATGTAACAATCCATCCGTAAAATTATTATGCCCTACTACAAAATCCTTCATATATAAATTTAAATATTCACCGTACTTACTTTCTGTATTTAATAACAACTCCTCGACGTAATAAGCACCTTGTTCAAATTGATCTAAAAGTATACTGCACAAGCCTGCATAAATCCCGCACCCTACCTGAAAATACGTTGCATTCGTTTTATATTTACGAAAAACTTGGCTACTATTCATCACATTATACATATATGTCTCACTATTTTCATAAACGAGTAACACACCGACCAGGTCCTCTCCAGCAATCTCTTCTTCCGCTGGATTAAATACTTTACGATTCCAGTTCCATAAATCTTCTACTTGATCTAAATTCTGTCTAATTATATTTGTTGTATACTCATTAATTCGGTAAAGGAAACCAACTTCCATATTAAAGTTTTTCCCTAAAATTAATACTTCCTCATGTGGCATTAAACAACCATAGAATTCTTTTTCTCCTAACTTCACTTTATACTCTGAAGCATATACATCTTCATAAAAGTAAAGAGGACGATGATGACTCATATACATCGGATAACTCCAGATTGCTTCATCTAAAAATCGCTCTACTGCCCATGAAGCATAAAGTGTATGTGGCTTTATAAGTGCTGCATCATTCAAAAACGACGTGTCATGTTCTACAATATAACATGCTCTTGGCCTTTCATTTGGTCGTTCCTTCATAAGCTCAACAACCATCCATTGAACAACACCTGGATTCATACCTGAACCTATAATTGCTTTTATATTTGTAAATTTCTCTTTCTCCTTCTCAAACCTTGTATATCTTTCTGTAAGCTGAAAGCCGATTAAGCTATCGTCCTGATCTACTGCCTCATTTTCCAAGGCTGAGTTAATATAACAAATTCCTAGTTCATTACAGCAGCTTAATACTCTAATTGTATCTGCCCCTGAAACATCAATCACAACACTCGTTCTTTTTTCTTTTAAATGTTGTTTAAATTCCACTACATTTTGAAGGTTTATTTCATATAAATATAATTGACTTTTCAAATTCGAAAACAACTCATCATAATAAGTCCTATCTTTTTGCTTTATATCCACCAAATGAAATTTGGCATTCTTTAATACTTCATAAATTGGATCTTTTTCATTTGCTATCGCTTGATTTAAAATTGCTAAAACTGCTTTTGCTGCTCCACCAGCACTACCAAGCAATGTAATTGATAACGAATTCGGAAACTGCTCCACAAACAAAACCCCTTTAATAAATTAATTGAGCAGCTCCTCCTCAAAAAATAAATTGAATACATAAAAGATAGCTCGTACACATTTCTTTATAAATTAGTGCAAATTCTTCAAAACAAGATTCCACTATAATATATTTATATTCAATTCATTTTTCCCCTCATATCCAAATTAAACTAAATAAATAGGCTCGACCTTTTCTTCTGCATATAAAAGAAAAAGCCAGCCCTTCCAACTAATCTACGGACAATGGACGGATTTTACATGTTGAATATTCACATACATTTTTGCATCACGTGCTTTTGATATTTCAATATGACCTTCATCAATTTTCGCCATTTTTCCAATTTTATTGGACTCCTCACCTAAATCGAACACCATAATTTTCCCTGTCATTTTAATAAGCTGTTCTTCAAACGTTCTAGCTAACGTAATATTTAACGGATTTACGGGGAGTTCATTTTTATTGAGGGCATACGGTACTTGGTTCTCTTTATACGGAATTAACCATTTTAAATGCTTTAAAGATATATATACCGTTTTATAAACCGGACTATAAAAAACAATATAATCGTTCATCACACTTGTAACATAACCATGTATTGGAGCATTTCCTGCTACATAAACTTCTGTAAAAATCCCTTTAGAAGTACTTAATACTTTTCTCAAAGAAATTGAAGGGGATTCCCTCTTAATTACAGAATCAACATCTGGTTTTGATATTTCTTCGTCATATGGTCTTAAAAATTTATAGTATTGTACATGATATAACGATATATATACGTAATCTTGTCCATTGTAAAGAACAACAATATCATTTCCTACATCAATTAATACGCCTTTAAATCTTTTTTCACCGATTAATTTAACATATATATTTTCTCCAATACTTTTATTCAACTCATTCATCTATATCCTCCTTCCTATAAATATCAGCTTTCCTATCTTCCGTTTCAAAAAAAATAATCAGGGCAATGTTTTGTATTAATAGTAAGTAATTCCTTTTCATACTATCGAAATAAGGAATTGTTCTTCTCTTTCCCTCATAATGCCCCTCTTATTTATTAAACATTATTCATCTTCATTCTTTTTACATTTCACTACTTGACTCACACTCTTAATATGATAATTAATGATATAAATGACTTCATCGCCGTTTACTAGTGTAATACATTCTTCATGCACTTCACTTAATAATCCTTCCACACACTCAGGACCGCCACGATTTATCTTTACCCACTTATACTTCAAATCACGTAATATATCGACAAAAGTATCATCCTCAGAGCAGAAACATGAAACATAGCAATCGCCACATTTACTTTCTTTCACTTTCTTAGCTAGACTCTTCACATGTTTCAATTGGTAATATACTAATTCACCAAGAGGAAGTTGTAATGTAAGGTAATCTCTCCCTAACGATACAAGTACCCCCACTCGACTCTCTGGTCCACGAAGATTTACTTTTACAGTCTCACCGACTAAGCATTTAATTTGCTCACAGCATAATATACTTTCCAAATTTGTATCCTCCTTTCTTATTATCTTCCTCTACTTGACTGTCTTTGTGCGCGAGCTCGACTCGAATTATCACTTTCACTATTGCTTTCACTGTTGCTTTCACTGTCGCTTTCTTCACTATCTCTACAAGCTACTGTGACACTCTTAATATGAGATACTGCAACTAATATAACTTCTTCTTTTACAATCAATGTCACAAATTCACAAGAAACATCTTGTAAAATACCTTCAACTTTCTCTGGGCCACCACGATTAATTTTTACCCAGCAATATTTGAAGCTTTGAAGTAACTTTTCAAAGTCATCTTCACATTCCAACCATCTGCAATCATCTGCTTTACAATCTTTCGCATTTTTTGTAACACTTTTCAGATGACGAATCTGATAGTAATAGAGCTCTCCTTTTTCATTCTTTAATACAAAGTAATCCGAACATACTGCGACTATTGTCCCTTTTTGAGATTCTGGACCACCCCTGTTTACTCTCACAAAAGATCCAATTAAGTCTTTCAGAAAATCACAATGAAATAAACTCACGAGAAAACCCCTTCCATTAATTTATAAGCTTTTGCACTGATAGTATATGTATCTGTACAGGTTACGTTCTCTATGTTTGTCCTAGCTAGAAAAAAATATGCTTTTAACATGGTAGACTACTACCTATCAAAAACATAAGGAATTCTGCATGCCCATTAGGCTTTCGATACCTTTAGACAAAAAATCCCGTATGAAGATACATTTCTGCATATCTTCATACGGGATTTCCCAAAGTTTAGTCTTCGTCTTTAACATCCATATCTTCTGGAATTGGTTCGTTTAATATTTCTTCCACTAACTGCTTATATTTCTCCATTTGTTCTAAATGCGTATTGAATTGTTCTTTATTTACTAAATATTGCTCTCCATCGAATAGCGCACGAATTTTCTTTTGCTGAATTAACTCTTCAATATACGATTTTGGTAAATTCAAATACTCCGCAGTCTCTTCTACTGTTATATACAATGCGTTCATTCCTTTATTATTTTTTCATCTATACTGTATCTTACTTTACTTTATTTTTGTAAACAAATAAAAAAGATTTTGTAAATGCAGTTCAAAAAGCAGGTAGATGCATTCCATATATTGTATAGTATTATATAGTAAGAATTTTTTAAATATAGAATGGTATTACCCATTTACACAAAGGAGAGTTAACATATGGCTACTCGTCACATCATTACAATGTTAGAAAAAACACTACAAGTTGAAACAGAAAACACAATTTCTCATTTGAATGTATCTTTATCTGATCGTTTTCTTTCTCAAAGCACAGCAATACATGAAAACAATTGTTATCATACAATTGGTGAATGGTACAAAAATCATTTCTTATTCCAACAAGATGATTTCCTTTGGGCTAAATATGCTTTCTATGACGCATATTGTGAAGCCATCAAAAAACAAGGCCATCTTACAAAACGCGTCCGTCAAATATTAGAATCATTGGCTCGAAAACATGGAAAACAATATATTGCTTCTATACTAAATATGCCATTTCCTAATGAACGCGCTAAAGGGACAGCGTAATTTAGCCATGTTCTGCGTAAGCAAAACATAGCTAAATTGTTTTCTAAGATGCTTTACCAATAAAAATGTTCATATCATATGAACTGATGAAACCGGTGTCATTATAATGATTGAAAATATAGTAAACAGGAAAACCCCCACGTACATCTCTCATCCATTTGAATAGAGAAGTATGTGGGGGTATACTTGTTCCTTATTATTTCATCATCTGCTTAATCAGTTCGCGATTTCTCTTCTTAAATACTTCATTATGAGAAGAAACCATTCCGTACTCACTTGCATCTGGTTGGATAAATTGCTTTGCTTTATTCACAGCATTTCCAGCATCTTGGAATGCACCTGCAATTAAGTGTAGTTTCCCTTCATGCTTTAAAATATCTCCAGCAGCATATAATCCATCTACTGAAGACTCACTATTTGCATTACCTGCAATATAATAATTATCTATAATTGCAACGTCTAACTCACTATTTTCTAATAATGTAATGTCGCGTTCATATCCATGATTAATAATAACTTCATCAATAGGTAAGTGAGAAACCTCACCTGTTTCATGATTTGTTAATTCTACATATTCGATCGCTTCATGATTATCACCAGCAATTAATTTTGTAATCGATGTATTAAAGAAACACTCCGCTGAGCTGTTCATAAGTTGTTTTACTTGTGCTTCATGACCAGATAATTCTTCTTTTCTATAGGTTACATACACTTTTTTCGCAATTGGTTCCAATTCATTTGCCCAATCAACAGCAGAATTGCCTCCACCGGAAATAATAACTGTTTTACCTTTGAAACGCTTTAAAGATTTAACTGTATAATTTAAATTCGATACTTCAAATCGCTCAGCACCTTCAATAGATAACTTTTGCGGTTTCAATATACCACTTCCTGTTGCGACGATAACTGTTTTTGAAAAGTGTTCTTCGCCAGTACTTGTTTTTAATGTAAAAGTACCATCTTGATTACGAATAATCGATTCTACTTTTGTATCTAATACAACTTCCGGCTTAAATGTTAACCCTTGCTGTACAAGTTGTTCAATTAACTTATCACCTGTAACTGGCAATAGTCCTCCTACATCCCAAATCATTTTTTCCGGATACACATGTATTTTTCCACCTAAATGTGGTTGAAATTCTATTATTTTCGTTTTCATTTCTCTGAGTCCACTATAAAAAGCTGAATAAAGCCCTGCAGGTCCTCCGCCTATCACGGTTACATCAAACAATTCTTCTCGATTCATTCGTGCTCACTCCTCAGCTATTAATCATTGATTATCATTCTCAATAAAATATAACCTGTTTCCGCAAAATTTACAATCAAAATTACTATTGACAATACACCTATATAAAATTATATTATTTAAAGAATCAATAGTGATAATCATTATCATTTTGTTAATAATTAGCAAATTTGAGATTACATCTTCTTTCATTAATATGGTTAATACTATATTATAAAATCTCATATTCAAGATTTTTAATAAATTATTTTGCTTTACCACTACTCTTTCAAAAAGATTACAGTTAAACAAATTATTGTATACACATATCATCTATGTTAAAGGAGAAAGACGATGAAAAAGTTATTTATTTCACTAACAGTTCTTTTCGTTCTTGTTATGAGTGCTTGTAGCAATGGCTCTACAGACAAAAAGAACGATGCAAAAGATAGTAAATCAGAAACAATTACATACCAATCTGAAAATGGTAAAGTAGAAGTTCCTGCAAATCCAAAACGCGTTGTTGTATTATCATCATTCGCTGGTAACGTAATGTCATTAGGTGTAAATCTTGTTGGGGTAGATTCATGGTCTAAACAAAACCCACGTTTTGATAGTAAACTTAAAGATGTTGCTGAAGTATCAGATGAAAATGTTGAAAAAATCGCTGAACTAAATCCAGATTTAATCATTGGTTTATCAAATGTTAAAAATGTCGATAAGTTAAAGAAAATTGCTCCTACTGTAACATACACTTACGGAAAAGTTGATTACTTAACACAGCATTTAGAAATTGGTAAGTTATTAAACAAAGAAAAAGAAGCAAAAACTTGGGTTGATGACTTCAAGAAACGTGCACAAGAAGCTGGTAAAGAAATTAAAGCAAAAATCGGTGAAGATGCAACAGTTTCTGTTGTAGAAAACTTCAACAAACAGCTTTATGTATACGGCGAAAACTGGGGCCGCGGAACAGAAATTCTGTACCAAGAAATGAAATTAAAAATGCCTGAAAAAGTAAAAGAAAAAGCATTAAAAGAAGGTTACTACGCATTATCTACTGAGGTATTACCTGAATTTGCTGGTGATTACTTAATCGTAAGTAAAAATAAAGATACTGATAACTCATTCCAAGAGACAGAATCATATAAAAACATCCCAGCAGTAAAAAATAATCGTGTATATGAAGCAAACATGATGGAATTCTATTTCAATGACCCACTTACATTAGATTTCCAACTAGACTTCTTCAAGAAGAGCTTTCTTGGTAAATAATACAAACATGAGGAATTCTTAATTTAAGAATTCCTCTTCCTTTATTCTATGAACAGAAAAGATGTGAAACGAATGACAAAAGATCATGACAATCCACGTTCTATAGCTTTTACATACAAACTAATTTTAAGCTTAATTGCATTCTTTCTTATTTTTATGGTTGCAATGGTATTAGGTGCTGCAGATACTTCGATAAAAGATGTATGGTTAGCACTCACTTCCTCCGCTAAAGGAGACAAAATATCTATTATTCGAGAAATACGTTTACCACGTGAAGTTGCTGCTATTTTTGTAGGAGCTGGATTAGCCGTTTCCGGAGCAATTATGCAAGGATTAACACGAAATCCACTTGCGGATCCTGGATTGTTAGGGCTTTCTGGTGGAGCAAATGCTGCGCTTGCACTAACACTTGCTTTCAACCCTTCCATCAGCTATCTTTACTTAACGTTAGCTTGCTTTATCGGTGCTGCAATTGGCGCAATTATGGTATTTGGAATTGGTATGGTGAAAAAAGGCGGCCTTTCTCCTCTTCGAATTGTATTAGCGGGCGCTGCAGTTTCAGCATTTCTACTCGCAATTTCAGAAGGAATTGGCATTTACTTTAAAATTTCACAAGATGTATCACTTTGGACTGCTGGGGGTGTAATTGGAACAACTTGGAGCCAATTAAAAATTATTATTCCAGTCATTTCAATTAGTATCTTTATCGCTATCTTACTAGCAAAAAAATTGACAGTTCTTAGTTTCAGTGAAGAAGTGGCTATTGGACTAGGTCAAAAAATTATTGTTATTAAAACTATTTTATTTATCATTATTATCTTACTTGCAGGTGCATCTGTAGCGCTTGTTGGAAATATGGCATTTATCGGTTTAATGGTACCTCACATGGTACGCCCAATTGTCGGTCCAGATTACCGATTTGTTATACCGATGTCAGCAATTGCTGGAGCTTCCTTTATGCTACTTGCAGATACAATCGGACGTACTATTAACGCTCCGTACGAAACACCCGTTGCGGCAATTGTCGCGATTGTAGGGTTACCATTCTTCCTATTCATTGTACGTAAAGGAGGAAAAACATTCTCATGATGCAATCTATTTTAAGAAAACAGCGTCTCATTATACTCGTTTTACTTATAGTAATCATCACAACCATTGTAGTTGGAATGGGACTTGGTTCAGCATCTTTATCTTATGATCGACTACTCCCAACATTAATGGGGCAAGGGACTTTTAAAGAGGAGTTCGTTTTATACTCTTTAAGACTACCTAGAATTGTCATTACATTATTAGCTGGTATGGCTCTCGCTTTATCAGGGGCTATTCTGCAAGGAATTACCCGAAATGATTTAGCTGAACCTGGTATTCTTGGTATCAACTCTGGGGCCGGTGTTGCTGTTGCTATTTTCTTTTTATACTTTCCAATAGACGTAGGTTCATTTCTTTACTTACTACCTGTAGTTGGATTTATCGGAGCATTTCTGACAGCTGTTCTAATTTACGTATTTTCATATAGTAAATCAACTGGACTTCAGCCAATCCGATTAACATTAACCGGTATCGGTTTTGCATTTGCACTATCTGGAACGATGATTGTCCTTATTTCATCCGCAGATCGTATGAAAGTAGACTTTATTTCAAAATGGATTGCCGGAAACATTTGGGGAGATGACTGGATTTTTGTTTTAGCAATGCTCCCATGGTTAATCGTATTAATTCCGTTTATTTTCTATAAAGCAAATCGATTAAACATTTTAGCATTAAACGAACCAGTCGCAATCGGCGTTGGAATTGAAATTGAAAAAGAACGCAGATACTTATTAGTTGCAGCCGTTGCACTTGCAGCTGCAGCTGTTTCCGTAACAGGAGGAATTAGCTTTATCGGATTAATGGCTCCTCATATCGCGAAATCTTTAGTAGGTCCAAGTCATCAAATCTTCATGCCTATCGCCCTTTTAATCGGCGGATGGCTATTATTATTAGCAGATACAATTGGACGAAATATCGTTGATCCTAATGGCATCCCAGCAGGTATTGTCGTTGCTTTAATTGGGGCTCCTTACTTTATGTATTTGTTACTAAAAAAAGCGTAACAAACACCCTCAAGATCTTTTCTTGAGGGTGTTTTTGTTTCATTCTACTGCTGCCCATACCCTTCAAACTTCTTCGCCAAATTCTCCATCTCATCTTCTGGCAAAAGCTTCGGTTCTCCGACGCTTTTCGTTTGATAATAAATTTGAGCACAAAACTCAATCTCTTCTGCAACAGTAAACGCCATTTTTATATTATTTGCACCAGCAATTAAACCATGATTTGCAAGTAGCACAGCACGACGATCAATCATGCCTTCAAAAGCAGCATCCGCTAATTGCTTCGTACCAAATGTTTCATACGGCGCACAACGGACATTCGGGCCTGCAAAAGCAATTAAATATGACACAGCAGGAAGCTCCCATCCTAATGATGCAATCGTCTTCGCGTAAGGAGAATGTGTATGCACAAGCGCATTTATATCTTCACGCTTCCTATAGTAAATAAGGTGCATATCTAATTCACTTGATGGTTTTCTCTCTCCTTCTACTACTTCACCATCTAAGTTTAATATAACTACATCTTCAGGCTTTGTTTCATAATACTCTAAACCACTTGGGCTAATCGCAACAAGACCTTGTTCACGATTAAAGATACTAATATTACCGCCCGTCCCCTTTGTTAAACCACTAGAAATCATTTTCTTTCCATACGCTACAATTTCTTCTCTTTCTTTTTGTAATAACATATACATCCCCCTAAGTATGAAGCTTATGATGACTGACTTTTATATTTATCTATTTATTGAAATAGCTTTTTTAAATTCTCCGTAAACGGTGCCTTTACAATCCCTTTTTCTGTAATAATCGCTGTTACATTTTCATGTGGAGTAACATCAAATGCTGGATTATATACTTTACTTTCTTTCGGAGCTGAATATTGTCCGAAACGATTAATCACTTCAGAAGCATCTCTTTCTTCAATCGGAATTTCTTTTCCTGTCGATGTCTTTAAATCAATTGTCGGTGTTGGCGCTGCTACATAAAACGGAATGTTGTAGTATTTAGCTAAAATAGATACGCCTAATGTGCCAATTTTATTTGCTACATCACCATTTGCTGCCACACGGTCGCATCCAACGATTACTGCATCAATCTTCCCTTGTGACATGACCATAGCTGCCATATTATCTGTAATAACAGTAACGTCAATACCCGCTCGCTGCAGTTCTAATGCTGTTAACGTTGAACCTTGTAATCTAGGACGCGTTTCATCCGAATAAATTTTTAAATTCCATCCTTTTTCTTTCGCTAAATACATTGGAGCCGTCGCAGTACCATACTTAGTCGTCGCTAAAGCACCTGCATTACAATGCGTTAATACTCCCATTTCATCATGGAATAATGTTAATGCATGCACTCCGATTTGACGGTTAATTTCTTCATCTTCTCTATGAATTTCTTTTGCCTCTTCTAATAATCTATTTTTCAACTGTGAGATTGATAAGTGAGCATTATCTGTCGCTACACTTTCCATTCTTTCAAGCGCCCAAAATAAATTTACTGCAGTCGGTCTTGATGTCGCCAAGTATGTACATACCTTTCTTACTTCATCCATAAATCCTTCTTCCGTACTTTCAGCAAATTCCTTTATCCCTAAATACACACCATAAGCTGCTGAAACACCAATCGCTGGTGCACCTCGTACTTTCATTACTTGAATTGCATCCCACACACTTTCAGCTGTTTTAAAAGATTCATAGACAATTTCATTTGGTAATAACGTTTGATCTAACAAAACTAAAGCATCATCTTTCCACTGAATTGGTACTAATTGCTCTTCCATCATATTCTCCCCTTACTTCGCGTAGTGCATTGACTGTTCTTTTAACGTTTCTACAAAACTTGTACCCGTTCTATATTGATTCGCTCGTAAAATAAAACTCTTCGCTACTTGAAGACAAATTCGCTCCGCTCTAGCACGTGCTTCCTCATTCTCAATACAAGTAATATCTTTTACTTTCGCTAATCCAACAATACGGCGAATTAATTCCAGACCTGTCACTGCAGCCGTATCCTCTAATACAGATTGCAAATAGACTTCGCTAAAGCCTTCTTCCTTCGCCATAATCTCGGTCACATGAATATCCCAAGCATCTAAAAACTTCTTCTTAAATAAATCAATTACCTCTACCATCGTAGCTTGTAACCAATCCATATACGTATCTTTCTCAGCTCCAGGTGGCATCGTTGCATCCGCATTCACCCAAGCAAACATTAAATTCGCCATTACATTCCCAACGTCATATCCCATAGGTCCATAAAAAGCAAACTCAGGATCAATAACCTTTGTAGAATCATCTCTTACAAAAACAGAACCAGTATGTAAATCACCATGAAGTAATGCCTGTGCATTCGTCATAAAAGAAAATTTACGTTTCGCTACTTCCATACGAAGCTCTTTATCACTATAAATATGTTCCCTAATCCATCCCTCATTTAACGGAAATAACTCATTACGCTTATTATGATTGGTAAATGGTTCTGAATATACGAGGTCCTCTGTAATCTCACATAATTCAGGATTTATATAATTCTTCACAAGTTCCTTCTTCTCTTTATGATTCATTACAACATCCGATGTTAATAAAAGTGTATTTACCATAAAAGTAGTTAACTCATCCGCAAGCCTCGGAAATATTTGATGATTTATAAGTGCTGTACGTAATATTGTGTGATCCGATAAATCTTCCATTACACAACAATTCATCACACTATCAAATAAATACACCTTAGGAACAAGTCCAGGTGCTAACTCATCCTCTAACTGCAAAACATCTGATTCTATACGAATACGATTCGTCGACAACTTAAACTCATCTGAAATGCGAGCTGTATCCCCAGCTTGCTTTACGATGACAGACATGTTCTCTTTTTCATCCCAAACGCGGAACACATAATTTAAATTGCCATCACCTATTTCTTCACACTGTAACACCTTTGCATGTTCAAACTTAGATAATTTCTCTTTCACATATGCAATCACATCTTTAGCTTCCATTAAAAAATACTTCGTGAACTTAGACATGGTTTCCCCTCCACACTAATTGTAAGCGTTTTCTAAAAGCTATAAAAAATAATAGGTTGAATTTTTTCATCCTATAAATATGTATTCTTCTTTTTGAAAGGTATATCTAGGTTTTATTATATCTTGTTAGCACTTTGAGTCAATGTTTCTAACTATCATCGTAATATACTTCCTAATTATATATTTGAGATGACAAAAATTGTTCAAAAAATTTCCGATTCATTTTATTTTATTTTATTTATCACAAAATTCTTTGTAAAATAGAAGTAAGCAGTTCCTTTTCAAAACTACAACTTCTAAGAAATATTTCCTTCCTAAGAAATTAAACTTACACACTAAACTTTTCAAACACTCATCTAAAATTTATAGACTTAAAATTACCTTTCCATTCCCTGATATCCTTAATTGAGAATAAATATTAATTAAATTGGTATAAAGTTGGTTTATTCTCTTGACAAAATAACCACTTCTATATGATAATTAATATCGAATTAGAATTATTATAGTTAATTAAAAAATATATTTTATGAGCACACTATTTTTTGATGCTCAAAACCAACATTTAGGAGGAATTTTAACATGTTATTAATCGGCACAGAAGTAAAACCGTTTAAAGCTAATGCTTACCATAATGGAGAATTTATCCAAGTTACTGACGAAAGTTTAAAAGGAAAATGGAGTGTAGTTTGTTTCTACCCAGCTGACTTCACATTCGTTTGCCCAACTGAACTTGAAGACTTACAAAACCAATATGCAACTCTAAAAGACTTAGGCGTTGAAGTATACTCTGTATCTACAGACACTCACTTCACTCACAAAGCATGGCATGATAGCTCAGAAACTATCGGCAAAATCGAGTACATCATGATTGGTGACCCAACTCGCACAATCACTACAAACTTCAACGTTTTAATGGAAGAAGAAGGTCTTGCTGCTCGTGGTACATTCATCATCGATCCAGACGGCGTTATCCAATCTATGGAAATCAATGCTGACGGTATCGGCCGTGACGCAAGCATTCTTGTTAACAAAATTAAAGCTGCTCAATACGTACGTAACAACCCAGGTGAAGTTTGCCCAGCTAAATGGCAAGAGGGTTCTGCAACACTTAAACCAAGCCTTGACCTTGTAGGCAAAATCTAAGGAGTTCGATCAAAATGATACTAGATGCAGATATAAAAACACAACTATCCCAATACCTTCAGTTAATGGAGAACGATATTTTACTTAAAGTAAGCGCAGGAGACGATAACGTATCTAAAGATATGTTAGCTCTAGTAGACGAATTAGCTACTATGTCATCTAAGATTACAGTAGAAAAAGTTGAATTAGAGAGAACACCAAGCTTTAGCGTAAACCGCCCTGGTGAAGACACTGGTGTCGTATTCGCTGGTATTCCATTAGGACACGAATTTACATCATTAGTGTTAGCTTTACTACAAGTAAGTGGACGCGCTCCAAAAGTTGAACAAAAATTAATCGATCAAATTAAAAACATTCAAGGCGAATATCATTTTGAATCTTATATCAGCCTAAGTTGTCATAACTGTCCTGATGTTGTACAAGCTCTTAACGTAATGAGCGTTCTTAACCCTGGTATTACACATACTATGATTGATGGCGCTGCATTCAAAGAGGAAGTAGAAAGCAAAGACATTATGGCAGTACCAACTGTTTACCTAAACGGCGAATCTTTCGGAAGCGGTCGTATGACACTTGAAGAAATTTTAGCTAAAATGGGTAACGGTCCAGATGCATCAGAGCTTTCTGATAAAGATCCATACGATGTTCTTGTTGTTGGTGGCGGCCCTGCTGGTGCAAGTGCAGCAATTTACGCAGCACGTAAAGGCATCCGCACTGGTATCGTTGCTGAGCGCTTCGGTGGTCAAGTAATGGATACTATGGGCATTGAGAACTTCATCAGCGTGAAAAAGACTGAAGGTCCTAAGCTAGTAGCAAGCCTTGAAGAGCACGTAAAAGAATACGACATCGATGTAATGAATCTACAACGTGCGAAACGTTTGGAGAAAAAAGAACTTATTGAAGTGGAACTTGAAAACGGCGCTATTCTGAAAAGTAAGAGCGTAATCGTTTCTACAGGTGCTCGCTGGCGTAATGTTGGCGTACCAGGTGAAGCTGAGTTCAAAAATAAAGGTGTAGCATACTGCCCACACTGTGACGGTCCATTATTCACTGGAAAAGACGTAGCAGTTATCGGCGGAGGTAACTCTGGTATTGAAGCAGCTATCGACTTAGCAGGTATCGTTAAGCACGTAACTGTTCTTGAATTCATGCCAGAATTAAAAGCTGATGCTGTATTACAAGAGCGTCTTAACAGCTTACCAAACGTAACTGTTCTGAAAAACGTTCAAACGAAAGAAATCACTGGTACTGATAAAGTAAACGGTATTTCTTACATCGATCGTGAAACTGAAGAAGTTCATCACGTTGAATTACAAGGTGTATTCGTACAAATCGGTCTTGTGCCAAACACAGACTGGTTAGGCGAAACAGTTGAACGCGTTCGCGGTGAAATCGTAACAGACAAGCACGGCGCTACAAACGTACCAGGAGTGTTTGCTGCAGGTGACTGTACAAATAATCCGTACAAACAAATCATCATCTCTATGGGTTCAGGTGCAAACGCAGCTTTAGGTGCATTTGATTACTTAATCCGTAACTAATAAAAAAACAGGTGCCTTGGCACCTGTTTTTTTATTACCCTAATGTATAAACTAAAAACCTCTCATTCCCATTCTTCTCATAAGCACCTGGCAATCTAACTTCTTTCTTCAGCTCAAACGCAGTCTGATTTTCTAAGAAGAAAATATAGTCCTCAGAAGGATAATATAAAATAATATCCACTTCTCTCTCCAATTCTTCTACTGAAAGCAAAATGTTATTTACTACATTCATAAACACTTGTACCGAAAATGGATTAAAGAAGTAAAACCTATTATCATGCGGATCAATCTCATATTCCTGCGCTAAACAACATTGGAATTGAATTTTCCCCTTACTGTTTCGTGCCTTTCGTGCATAACGATCTCGATTATCCATTGCTTCTTTATAAAACTCTTCATTCATTTCAATTCCAACTGCTGATGCACCACACTTATGGTGCATATAAAAGTTTAATCGCCCTTTTCCGCACCCAAAGTCTACAATTCGGTCGCTACTTCGTATTTTATATCGATTCAGTAACTCATCTAATCCGCTATATGGCGTCGGTTCATAACGGTGATAATGCATAGACTTGTTAAATCCTTTTTGCTCACCGACTGTTTTTATATGTAAAACTGCATCGTAATATTGTTCGTTCATTCGTTTTCTCCTATTAAAAAATGGTACTTATTATTATACACCATATACTGGAGGCTCATTTTTTATCAAATTAACAGGTACGTGAAATTATATTAACGATTTTCTTAATATATCTATCGTAACTTCAAATATATCAACGATTTTCTTAATATATCCATCGTAACTTCAAATATATCAACGTTTTTTCAAATATATCGATTTGCCGACAATTCACGACAAAAAAACAGGAGCTCTCTAGCCCCTGTCTTCTAACACTTTCAATACAGTTTGTTTCAATATTTCTACCCCATCCATAATACAACTATGATCAAACCTCATATACGGATGGTGTAATCCAGGTTGTAGGTTTGCTCCTAGTCCAAGCATGACAGCTTTTAAATGTGGTCTTTTGACTGTATAGTAATGGAAATCATCGCTTCCCGTCGTATAGAGCGGTCCCGTACATCTCTCTTCCCCATACGCTTCGAGAATACCTTTACGCATAAAGCGCTCTGCTTCTTCAGAAACCTCCGCTCCTGGTGCAAGATCCATCCATTCGTATGAAGTTTTTGATCCCATCGATGCTGCTGATTCTATGACATGCTCAATCTTTTTCTTTAATTCTTCTAATAGTATATTACTCTCTGCTCTTACATCTAAACTGAAATGACCATTTCCCGGAATAATATTTAAATTATCACCACCAGCTTGGCATCTCGTCATTTTTACTGAATAAGAACTTTGCGGTGGCAGCCAAATATTTTTCAAACCGATATTAATCATGGAAATGACATCAATTGCATTCACACCTTGATGTGGTCTTGCCCCGTGTGCATCCTCCCCATGAATCATACCCTCTAAAAATCCTGCTGCTCCATGACGAATAGATGGGGCTGCTTGTTTCAAAGATAGTTCTTCAATTGGTCTTAGATGGACGCCAAATAAGAAATCAGCATCATCTACAGCACCTTTCTCCACCATCTTCAAAGCACCATTCCCCTTCTCTTCTGCTGGCTGAAAAATAAATCTAACCGTACCACTTTTCCATCTCATATTTTTCAATTGTAAAATAAGTCCCATTACAATGGTCATATGAGCATCATGGCCACATGAATGGTTCGCTTTAAATTCTCCATTTACTTCTTGCCAAAGTGCATCCATATCAGCACGAATCGCAATAACCGGATTCCCGCCTCCAATCTCAGCAATTACACCTGGACAATCATCAAATGTTCTATATGAAATTCCTTCTTCTTTTAAAAAGTCAGTAATATACGCTGTCGTTTCATATTCTTTCCAACTTACTTCAGGGTTTTCGTGTAAATGCTGAAAAATCTCCGTTAAGCGCTCTTGTAGTTCTAATGTTTTCAACGTTCCAGTCTCCTTCCCACATTACAAACGATTCGGGTTAATTATACTTATGAAAAACAGATGTTTTTATGAACATATTGAATTTTAAGAAAAAAGTCAATTGTTTATTTTTAAATACTTAAAAAGCTTACTCCTCACCTATATTACAAACTAAACAAACAACTAGAACATTCCTTATTTTCTGTTTTTCATGTTGACGCTTACATAAACTTTTAGTTATCATAACCTAATAAACGTCTATTTTACGACAATTCTAAAAATACAAACAAACATACGTAACAAGGAGGAACTTTATGAAAAAAGAAATACCTTTTGGAATAGCGATTATCCCTATTATCATTACCGTTGCAGTTATGATGGTTACAATTGTTGTATTAAAACAAACCCCTCACGTTCCACTTATTATCGGTACAACCGTTGCTTCTATTGTCGCTTGGCGTTACGGTTACAAATGGAATGATCTTGAAGAAGCAATGTATAAAGGGATTCGTCTTGCATTACCTGCTATCGTCATTATTATTCTTGTTGGCTTAACAATTGGTGCTTGGATTGGCGGTGGAATCGTCGCAACGATGATTTATTACGGTTTAAAACTTTTAACTCCATCACTATTTTTAGTTTCCATTACCGTCATTTGTTCTATCGTTGCATTAGCAATTGGTAGTTCCTGGTCTACAATGGGAACAATTGGTGTTGCTGGAATGGGAATTGGCCTAAGTATGGGAATTCCAGCTCCAATGGTTGCTGGTGCCATTATTTCAGGCTCTTATTTTGGCGATAAAATGTCACCGCTTTCAGATACAACTAACTTAGCCGCAGGATTAACAAATACAGATTTATTCGCACACATTCGTCATATGTTATTTACTACAGTTCCAGGTTTAATTATTACTCTTATCGTCTACGCGGTCTTAGGAAGAAGCTTCGGCGCTAACAATATTGATGCGAAAAGCATCGATCAAACGTTACAAGTATTGCAACAAAACTTTGTTATCTCGCCTTTCCTACTCATTATACCCGTAGTCGTTATGGTATTGGTCGCTAAAAAAGTCCCTGCTATACCAGCGATTCTCGTCGGTATTATTTTAGGATTCTTATCACAAGTCTTTATTCAAGGTGGTTCTGTCTCAGCATCTGTCGGTGCACTCCAAGCTGGATTTGTTATAGACACTGGAAACAAGCTAGTAGACGAACTATTTAACCGCGGTGGCTTAGATTCGATGATGAATACAGTCTCTATGACAATTGTCGCTATGACTTTCGGAGGAGTATTAGAACATACAGGTATTCTTCGCTCAATTGTAAATCAAATTTTAAAGTTAGCGAAATCAGCAAAAGGGCTTATCGCTTCTACTATCGCATCTTGTTTTGCAACAAACCTTACTTGCTCTGAACAATATATTTCAATTGTTGTCCCTTCAAGAATGTACGCAAATGCATACACGGAAAAAGGACTACATTCAAAAAACTTATCCAGAGCATTAGAAGATGGTGGAACATTAACTTCTGTCTTCGTTCCTTGGAATACGTGCGGTGTATTTATTCTCGCAACACTTGGCGTAGGTGCATTTGAATATGCTCCTTATGCTATTTTGAATTTCATCGTACCTATTATCTCAATCATTTATGGTATAACAGGCTTCACAATTGTAAAACTATCAGACATTGAAAAAGCAGAACTACTAAAGAAACAAAAAGCTCAACTAGAAGCTTAAAAATAGCGGTAAATTCAGTTCATATAGTGCGCGAGGTCGCCCTTGTTGATAGGGCATTTCCTCGCCGCAAATATGAGCATACCCGTAATCAACTAATTTCTTTAACAACCTTTCTGTCGATCTTCGAGTTACTTGTAAGTACTCAGAAAGGTCAGCTGCTGTAAACTTCAATGACGAGTGCGATTGACTAAATTGAATGATTTTTGACAAGTTGGCCGGACTAAGCTTTGTTTCCTTCGCTATTTTCATTAGTTCCGGATTATCATTTTTCAAACTTTGTACTCTCTGTTCTTTCGGGAACGGACCAAACAAATCTTTATCACTTGTTAGTATATAAAAACAACGATCTATTGGATTATTCTTTGCAAAACTTTGAGCGATTTTTGCATTTTGCTCCGCTTCTTTCACGTTTTTTCCATAACCAAATCCAATTGCTATCGTTCCTTCTACGCTCGCAAACAAGTTATTTATCGCATTTGTTTTAATAATTGATTCGATATCACCACGAGTTGTATACAAAATGCATGTCATTTCATCCACTTGTTTAAATGAACCACGTAGTTCTTTTGAAATGACATCTAGTTTTTCAAGCAAACTCGTTCGTAATTCTAAGGAAGAAATAATACAAGCACCAACAGTAGCTGAATAGCTTTTTGCTAACTCAGCTTTTATTTTCGCATCTTTTAGCCCATGTATAATGGACTGTGTTGGATCAATCATACGCTCTGAAGGAACACCTATTTTTTGAAGCTCATCGTAAACAGCGTGAATACTAGTTAAAGCTAAATGAGCCTCTCCAGATTGATATTTAGCTACATGAAAATCAATAACTCTATTTATCTCATCTTTACTCCACAGCATATTTTCATAATCCAACACTTGCGGACTTTCTTTTATACCGATATCATGGAACACATTTGTAATAAACGAGCGGTCTACTAAATCGATGGAAATGTTATGTGGTTGAATACTTTGATGATACATGATAGAAAGAATTGAAGATGCGACAGTTGTCTCGTCTTGCTGTAAGTATGTACTTGGAATTCGTAATTGTTCTCTTATTTCTTTTGCCATATAATAAGGTAAAGCACCTGAGAAAAAGATGACATCACAAGGCTTTAGACACTTTAATAGTTCAGAAGATTCCGTCGGATGAAGGTAAATATATGGATCAATTTCTATTCCCTCTAATTTTTGAGCAATAGGAAAAAGGTTCTCCATAAACTCCTTTGAACCGACAACTGCAATTTTTATCATCATTTTCTCTAACTCCTTATCATTAATTAACGACTATTTAACGTCAACTATATCAAATGTATAAAACTATTGTAAACAGGAAGGGGTCTCTATTCAATGAAAATTACAGCTATTCATCTTTACGCAATTCGTTTACCGCTTCGCAATCCGTTTGTTATTAGTTATGGTTCTTATTCTGATATGCCCTCTATTATCGTCAAAATGGAAACAGATGAAGGTATTATCGGTTACGGTGAAGGCGTTGCTGATGATCACGTCACAGGTGAATCATGGGAAAGTACTTTCCATACTTTAAAACATACGCTAGCCCCTGCTCTAATTGGGAAAAATCCAATGAATATCGAAAAAATACACGACATGATGGACAATACAATTTACGGTGTTCCAACAGCGAAAGCCGCAATTGATATTGCTTGTTTTGATATAATGGGCAAAAAACTAAATCAACCTGTATATCAATTAATTGGCGGGCGCTACCATGAAGAATTCCCTGTCACTCACGTTTTAAGTATTGCCGATCCAGAAAACATGGCTGAAGAAGCTGCTTCTATGATTCAAAAAGATTACCAATCTTTCAAAATGAAAGTTGGTACAAATGTAAAAGAAGATGTAAAACGTATTGAAGCTGTACGAGAACGTGTAGGAAATGACATCGCTATTCGCGTTGATGTAAACCAAGGCTGGAAAAATAGCGCAAACACATTAACAGCACTTCGTTCATTAGGACATTTAAACATTGACTGGATTGAACAACCTGTTATCGCGGACGATATTGATGCCATGGCTCATATCCGTTCTAAGACAGACCTCCCGCTTATGATTGATGAAGGACTAAAAAGTTCTCGTGAAATGCGCCAAATTATTAAATTAGAAGCTGCTGATAAAGTGAATATAAAATTAATGAAATGCGGCGGCATATATCCAGCTGTAAAGCTCGCTCATCAAGCTGAAATGGCCGGTATTGAATGCCAAGTGGGATCAATGGTCGAATCATCTGTTGCCTCTTCCGCAGGATTCCATGTCGCTTTCTCAAAAAAAATCATTACGAGCGTAGAGCTAACAGGACCATTAAAATTCACGAAAGACATTGGAAACTTACATTACGATGTACCATTCATTCGCTTAAACGAAAAGCCCGGACTCGGCATTGAAATAGACGAAGATACACTACAAGAACTAACCGTCTTTCAAGACGTTGTACGCTAAAGGAGGACTATCATATGACGGCTCTATACGAAGGAACATTAAAACAAAATAACGAATCATTTCACGTTACATTACTATCACTAGAGCACATCGAACAAATTTTATCACTACAAAACATTGTAGTTGAAGCACTAGAAGATAAAAGTCGTTTACAACCACTCTCACAAGAAGAATTTCAATACATTCTAGAAGGAAACGGCATGATGATCGGTGCTTTTATCGAAAACGAACTCATCGCATTTCGCGCTCTACTCGTCCCGCCTATCGATGATGAACATTTAGGGCTTGATATTGGCATAGCAGAAAGCGAACTACATCGCGTCATCTATCAAGAAATCTCAAACGTTCATCCGAACTGCCGAGGAAATGGTATGCAAAAAATATTAGCAAACGTCATCATGGACGAATTGCAAAAAGAAGATAGCAAATACGATTATGTATGCTGCACCGTTGCTCCTTTTAACATTCCGAGCTTGAAGGATAAGTTTGCGCAAGGGATGGAGATTGCTGCATTGAAGGAGAAGTATGGTGGTAGTCTGCGGTATGTTTTTGTGAAGAAATTGCGCGGAGATAAAGAAAGCGATTGGACGGATGTTACGAGCGTTCCGATGAGTGATGCTGGTGGACAGCAGGCGTTGCTTTCGGAGGGGTATCGTGGGTATGAGATGGTAAAACTAAATAATACTTTTTTCGTTAAATTCTCCAAATAATCACCTATTATAAAAAACAAATGACCAATGCATCTTACTTCTCATTGGTCATTTGTTTTAATGTATCCATTCAATAAATAATTTTACTTATTCATTGAATGGATATTTTCCCTCTGAACCTTATCTACATTATCTACTATAGATTTATAATACGGTTTCTGAGAAAATCGTTTATAATCACCTACTACATAAAATTCCTTTTTGGCTCTTGTAACTGCAACATTTAACAAATTAGGCTTCGAACATGACCAATTAGCCGCACTATCGCTATTCATATCTGTGCCAGTTATAAAATAAACAACATCTGCTTCCTTTCCTTGAAATGTATGAACAGTACCTATAGAATTTTTCAAGAAATTTTTAATTAACGTACGAGGGATGTTCATATTCTTCAATTTACTTTCCAACTCTTGTTTCATACTATCCTTGACTGCAGTAAAAGGAGAAATTATATATACATTTGGCGGTTTTGAAATATTTGTCCATAGGTGCACAATATGCTCTATTACTAATTTTCCTTGTTGCTCTACAAATTGGCGGTCTGTGGTCAAACCTTTACAGTCAAACCACACACTCTTTCCTCGCTCTTTTTGAGCTAATACCATTTTATTTTCGTAAGCTATTTCATTAGCTATTGTAAACATTGGATCTAAACACCTTCTATGAACCCATAATGGTGTTCCAATCCATTGTCTAGAATTATTAAATGTACCATATGGATTTGCTAAATCTGCCAATGTTTGAACAGAACTTCCCATATCAATATATTTATTCTCTATACTAAAATATTTTCTAATATCCCCTAAAATTGTTTGGTCGATTGTGACAACTGGCTCAATTTGAATAGGGTCCCCAACTACTATTACATTCTTTGCTCTCCATATAGCACCAGCTGCCTGTTGCGGACTTGCCTGTCCTGCTTCATCTATAAATAAATAATTAATGCTATCCTTTCCTATACCTTTATACATAGAACTAAAACTTGCAAAAGTCGTACTGATTAAAGGAGTAATTAAATGAATTGTTTCCCAAATATTTTTTAAATACCTTTTATTCTCCTCATCATTCAAATTTAACTTTGTGCGATTATTAAGTAAACGTATAGTAGATTTAATCGCTTTAAAATTGAACGCAAGTAGTAACTTATGAATTTTCATAGCCTTTAAAAACAGCAAGCCTCTTTCAAAGTTCAATTCATCAGTAAGCCAAATTGTATTTAGTTGACGATATTCATATGCCTCTTTTGAATTTGACCAATACTCTTCACTCGGTAGTACTATACCTTGTTCTTTATAATAATTTTGTTGCTCTATAAAAATAGAATTCTCTACCTTTATTTTCTCTATTATTTTCTTATTATCTTTTATTTGTTCCCCTTTTAAATAAGCTTCTTCCTGTTTTCCCTTTAATTCAGAAATAATATCATTTAATTCCTTTTCGAACTCCAGTTTTTTAACATTTTTCTTACCCAAAAGCCTTTTAAAAAAAGATAGCTTCGGTACCATTTGAATTTGTTGCTCTGTCAGCTTTCTTTGTACTTCTAAATACTCACATCTGTTATCTATCTTTGTTTTTTCTTCTTCAAATATAAAGATTTGTTCTTTCTTTTTTTCTAATGAGTCACTCAAAGATAAATTCCCTTTATAATTATTAGAGAATTTTTGAAGTTTTTCTTTTTTCTTACGTATCGATTCGAAAACATTTTGAAAATCTTTAACCGCATTTTCCCAGTTTTCTAATGTTATGATTTTGCTCTCTTCTTCTAGTTGTTGTATAAACCCTTTTCCATTTTCTTTTGATTTATATAAAGCTTGACCAAAATTATAAATATTTTTTGACTTCCCAAGAACTCCTGAAAATAGACCCCATGTTTTTATCTCATCTCCTAAAAGATCTTGCGCTACTGATGAATACATCTCTAGTTCACTTGCCTCTTGAGCATATAAAGCATCATAATGAGTCGATTCCTTTTCATTAGATATACGTATTACTTCCTTTTCTTTTGGCAAATCCTTTGAAATATTTTCAACAGCCCCGTTATTACTTGATGCAACTACCATTGAATATTTGCTTAAAATAGGAGCCAGTATATATATTGGATAATAATAGTCGTCCACCTTAATTGTTTCTTCTTTTTGAAATGCTTGGGTAGGATCTTTAAACTTTATTATTTCCTTTGCCCTTTCAACTACAATATTTGCAAAAATATCTTTTAACAATGTAGTTTTACCTGTTCCTGGTGGCCCATTAACAGAACTAATTTGTTGATTGCTATTTAAAATCTGGTTAACAGCTACTTGCTGCATCAATGATAATCTATGTTCTACAGGTGATGGCCAACGTCCATCGGGTATATGGATAGGTTGTAAAATAGTTTCGATATATTCCCGATTCTCATTTATATCTATACGTTTTTCAGTATTCACTCCCTGAATAAACTGACGAAGCGCTTCATTTTCCCCTTTTTCCAGTATATTAACCAAATCTCTTAAATAAAAACTATTAAAATTTTGAATAGGAACTTCCTTATCCGCTTTAATTACCCTCAATTCCAAATAATGTATGTTTTTATCTTCTACTTGATAAAAATAACGTTGGTAAATTTGCTGAACTTTGATTAAGGTCTCGCTTGTTACTCCATTAATAAAAGTATTTTTTATCTCTTCTTCAAACAACTTTAATTGACCGTCAAATTGAACAAGAAGATTATTATGATAATTCCCCCTATTCTGTATCATCCTTTTCATTACATACATAAGCAAAGGAACAAATACTGAACCTGTAATATAGTTCCCTTCATCATCTACAGAAAAAGAAAAACCAAATAATATTTTATAATCTTTATTAATAACCTCGTCACTATTTTTTAAAATTCCCCTTATAAAATCAACTAATTTATAATGTTCAAAACAAGACATATAGTACTGATATTGCACTTTATAGTTCTCATCATCTTTCAATTGATTTTCTTCCCAAGGGTATTCCTCAAGTTGTATTAATTTTGTTCTATTTCTATCTTGATTATCTTTAAAATAACTCTTTTTTATTCTTTCTTCCTTACCAGGAACTTCACTTGGATTTAATGACTCTATCAAACGCCACGCTTCAAGGACTGATTTCACATTATTTGTTTGCACTTTCTCACTCCCACCACAATAATATTCCATTTTAATCCATTTATATTTTTGATAATATCACACTGCACTGAAAATTAATAATTCTATATGATTCGAATAATAATATTTATTTACACAATACCTCGGGTTGGGAACTCCTACTAAACCGTCATCTTCCAACTAGATAACGCTAACCAATTCTCCATTTCTTTATAATCAGGCATTATCTTCCCGACAAGACGCCAAAAAGATCGATCATGATTTAAATGAACCATATGACACATTTCATGAACAACTACATAGTCAATTACTCGCTGTGGTGCCATTGCTAGCTTCCAATTGAATGTTAGTTGTAAATTCGAATCGCAAGTACCCCAAGTACGACTACTATCTGTAATACGAATAGAACGTGGTTTTGTTTTAAAGTTACTTTGATGCGCTTTAATACTCTTCTCTACTAAAGTTTTACACTGCTTATAATAAAATCGTTTTAAAGCTTGCTGTATTTTCTCATCCTTTAGCTCTTTTACATAAATATGTAACTTATCCCCTTCAAAAATCGCATTGTCTTGCTCAATACTTACATCTTGGGAAATCTGTATCGGATACGTATTCCCTAAATACAAAAAGCCTTCTCCTTGATCGTAATCCTTTTCCTGTGGTCCACGCGCTCGCTCCGCCATTTCCTTACGAGTTGTCTGAATCCAATCCCACTTTTCCTCTAGCAACTGGACTAAGTATTCAACAGGTGTCCCTTTCGGAGCCTGCACTTCCACATTTCCATACGAATCCACAAAAAGACGCACGGACTTTTTCTTCTTATAAGTTATATGAAAATTAATTGTCTCACCTAAATATGTATGTACCATTTCATCACCTAGCATAGTATTTTTACAAATAAAAAAGAGTAGGATACGAACGTCCTACTCTACCTATTATATCATTTACTGCTTTAACGAACTCATTATCCTCTATACTTTACACCTAATCCCTTAATGAAATTCCTTGCGTATCTATCGCCGCACTCTTTGTAATTTTTATGACCTTTTTTTCTTAATAGAGCGCCTAACTCTCCTTTTGTTACCGTAACGCCTACGCTATCTAATATATCAAGTACATCCTCACTCGTTAAAGATAGTGCGATTTTCATTTTCTTTAGAAGAAGGTTATTGGCACTCTCCTTACTCTGTACAGGTGCCGGCTGCCCTGGTTTCGGATCTTGCTTTCCTCTTTTTAAAGTAATAAATCCATTTAAAAATGCCTCTAACATCATCATATCGCATGTTTTTACGTACTCATCTTCGATTACATCCGCATCTTCAGCTTCATGCTGAGGAGCTCTCTTTATTTTTGTAAGCATATCAACTACGTCTTCTTTCGTTACTTCTACGCCACCTAGTTTAAAGATTTCTACCATATCTATATCTCTTATATCTAAAGCATATCTTACTCTTTTTAATATATCGTTGTTGCTCATTGCCATTGGGTTTCCTCCTGAAATGTTGATTATTTATTCAGCAGTTAAAGTTTATCCTATAACGTGCTTTAAATTATCATGTTTAAATCTAACCTTTTAGTTATTGTCCGCTAAATTAATACTTTAACATTTTAAAGATATGTTTTATAGTCTTACCCGAACTTTTCTCTATCATTGTATCTACAGAGCTCTTACGTGTTTTTTATATGCCTTTAAAAAGATTTCTCTCTTAACATTAACTAAAAGAAAAAAACAGTGCTTTGATTTCTCAAATACACTGTTCTTTTCCAGCTCTACGCTTATTTTCAACTCACTCATGTCATACACTACATATGAAATGATTTAACTGCTTAAAAGTTAAACCGTCTCACTATCCTGAGCCACACCAACACTATCCTCAAACCTATCCAACAAAGCACGCACCTCATCAGTAGATTTCGTACTCATCAATTGATTTCTCAATTCAGCAGCTCCAGGGAAGCCTTTTACATAAATTTTGAAGAAGCGATGAAGCCCTGTGATTGAGCGTGGCAGTACTTCTGCATATTGATCTTGTAAATCCAGCTGTAGTCTTAAAAGATCTAGATGTTCTTTACTGCTATGCTCTCTTGGCTCTTTTTCAAAAGCAAATGGATTTTTGAAGATTCCTCGTCCGATCATTACGCCATCAATGCCGTATTTTTCAGCAAGTTCCAGCCCCATTTTACGATCAAGGATGTCTCCATTGATTGTTATTAACGTATTTGGTGCAATGCGGTCACGTAATTTTTTTATTTCCGGAATTAGTTCCCAATGCGCATCTACTTGGCTCATTTCTTCTCTTGTGCGTAAATGAATAGAAAGGTTTGCAATATCTTGTTTGAAAATGTGCGTTAACCAATCTTCCCACTCGCTTAACTCTTTAAAGCCAAGTCTTGTTTTTACGCTGACAGGTAGTCCGCCCGCTTTTGCTGCTTGGATAAGTTCTGCTGCAACGTCTGGACGTAGAATAAGGCCACTACCTTTTCCTCTTGATGCAACGTTCGGAACTGGGCAACCCATGTTAATATCGATACCTTTAAATCCTAGCTCTGCCATACCGATACTCATTTGACGGAAGTATTCAGGATTATCTCCCCAAATATGTGCTACCATCGGTTGTTCGTCTTCTGTAAAAATTAAACGGCCACGTACACTTTTCATACCTTCTGGATGACAATAGCTATCCGAGTTTGTAAACTCTGTGAAGAATACGTCCGGACGACCTGCTTCACTTACTACGTGACGGAAAACAACGTCTGTCACATCTTCCATTGGTGCAAGTACGAAAAATGGTCGTGGTAATTCACGCCAAAAATTATCTATCATTTCAAATTCAAATCCTCTCACTATGAATACAATTTCAAAATCTCAATTTATAATTTGTGAAAATCAGCAATATTTATTTTAACTAAAATCGCTTATGAATGGTATTTTTGTAAACCAAAAAGCAGGTGGTATAGATTTTTCCTATATCAACTGCTTTCCTATTATACTAACTTAAGCCAAGCCACACACTCCACATGAGTCGTATGCGGGAACATATCAACAGGTTGTACTTCCTGTGTTTTATATCCGCCTTCTTCTAGTACTTTTAAATCACGTGCTAATGTTGCTGGGTTACACGATACGTATACGACGCGGTTTGGCTTCATGTCGATGATTGTGTTTAGTAATGCTTCGTCACAGCCTTTACGCGGTGGGTCTACGACCATTGTGTCGGCGATTACGCCTTCTTTGTACCATTTTGGAATGACTACTTCTGCTTCTCCTACGCCAAATTCAGCGTTTGTCATGTTGTTTAGTGCTGCGTTTCGGTTTGCGTCTTCGATTGCTTCTGGGACGATTTCAACGCCGTACACTTTTTTCGCTTTTTGCGCTAGGAATAACGAGATTGATCCGATTCCGCAATAGGCATCGATTACTGTTTCGTTACCATTTAATTTTGCGTATTCTAACGTTTTATCGTATAGCACTTTCGTTTGTTCTGGGTTTACTTGATAGAATGAACGTGCTGAAATCGCAAATTTAATGTCACCGATAAAGTCATAAATATATTCTGATCCGTACAGTACTGTCGTTTTGTCTCCGAAAATTACATTCGTACGCTTCGTATTTACGTTTTGAACAATTGATTTTACTTCTGGGAATTTCGCTGCAATTTCTTCAATGATTGCTTTTTTGTTCGGCAATTCTGCTGTACGTGTAATGAAGACAAGCATAATTTCCCCTGTTACTTGTCCGTAACGAGCCATTACGTGACGAAGTGTTCCTTTGTTACGCTCTTCGTTGTACGCAATGATACCGTGCTTTTCACAAATACGTTTTACTTCTTGGATTAATGTATCGTTTTCTTCTGCCTGAATTAAGCATGATTCCATATTAATGATGTCATGCGTTCCTTGGCGATAGAAACCAGCTACAAGCCCACCTTCACGTTCTCCGATTGGTACTTGTGCTTTATTGCGGTATACCCACGGGTTCTTCATGCCAAGTACAGGATGAACAGGAACATCACCTAGTCCTCCAATACGCTGCATAACGTCACGTACTTGTTTTTCTTTCGCTTGTAATTGTCCTTCATAAGTTAAGTGCTGAAGCTGACAACCGCCGCACTGATTATATACTGGGCATTCAGCATCTTTACGATATGGACTTTCTGTATGAAGCTTCATTAAACGACCAAATGCAAAGTTTTTCTTCACTTTAATAATTTTAATTTGCGCTTCTTCACCTGGTAATCCGTTTTTAACGAAAATAGGATAGCCCTTTACTTTCGCAACACCGGCACCATCATGTGTTAAATCTTCAAATACTACATCTATAAACTCGTTTTTCTCAACTGGTGGCGTCATTTTAGTACTCATTTTCCGACCTCTCTTTTTCATAACACTGCGTTACATTTTATCATACTTATATGGTCTTTTTCTATTGGAAGAAAAAAAGCTATTGACGATACTTCTCTGTTAATGTTACGCTACTACTAATTTAATACGGACGATGTTACCTCATATATACTTGATAATATGGATCGAGAGTTTCTACCCGGCAACCTTAAATTGCTGGACTATGGGGAAAACTAATGAATATTAGCCTATGCGCAAAAAAGGACTCATATTGATTAGCTTTCTCTCATAGATGAAAGTGAATCCATATGGGTCTTTTTTTATTTTTATTTTTCTAAAAGGTCAGACATCTTACGTATGACATAAAACCTCGTTCTTTTATTTTTAGTAATATAACGAGCGTTTTATGTACAAACTTTATACGAACTTCTGAAAGGGGCAACTACATGCAATATGTAATGAGCATTATCGGTATTCTTGCCGTGTTAGGTTTATGTTTTGCTTTGTCAAACAACAAAAGTAAAATCAACTTCCGTGCAATTGCAATTATGATTGGTTTCCAAATTTTAATCGGTTGGTTTATGTTTGCTACAAAGGTTGGTCAACAAATCATTATTTTCATTAGTAAAGTTTTCAACAAACTAATTAAACTTGGTACGACAGGTGTCGATTTTCTCTTTAATGGAATTCACAGAGATTTTGTCTTTTTCTTAAACGTATTATTAATTATCGTATTTTTCTCAGCACTACTTTCAATCTTTAGTTATTTAGGTGTTTTACCATTCATCGTTCGCGTTGTCGGCGGTGCTATTTCAAAAATTACTGGTTTACCACGCGTTGAATCATTCCACGCAGTAAACTCTGTATTCTTCGGTTCAAGTGAAGCGTTAATCGTTATTAAAAACGATTTACAGCATTTCAATAAGAATCGTATGTTTATCATTTGTTGTTCTGCGATGAGCTCCGTTTCTGCTTCTGTTACAGCATCATACGTAATGATGTTAGATGCAAAATACGTACTAGCAGCTCTTCCGCTAAACTTATTCTCAAGCTTAATCGTTTGTTCGTTATTAACACCAGTTGATACGAAAAAAGAAGATGAAGTGATTCAAAAATTTGATAGAACTCTATTCGGAGACAGCTTTATCGGCGCAATGATTAACGGTGCGCTTGATGGTTTAAAAGTAGCTGGTATCGTTGCCGCATTAATGATCGCCTTTATCGGTGTAATGGAAGTTGTAAACTACGTAATTAGTGCAGCTTCAGGCGCAATGGGACATGCTGTTACTTTACAACAAATCTTCGGTTATATACTTTCTCCATTCGCATTCTTAATGGGTATTCCAACTCAAGATATTATCCCAGCCGGTGGTATTATGGGTACAAAGATTGTTTTAAATGAGTTTGTAGCAATCCTTGATTTAAAAGACACAGCTACAACATTAGCTCCACGTACAGTTGGAATCGTTACAGTATTCTTAATTAGCTTCGCAAGTATTAGCCAAATTGGTGCAATCGTTGGTACAATCCGTGCCCTTTCTGAAAAACAAGGAAGCGTTGTTTCTAAATTTGGTTGGAAAATGCTATTTGCATCAACACTTGCTTCTATTTTATCTGCGACAATCGCTGGATTGTTTATTTAATAAAAAATCACCTTACTTTAACGAGTAAGGTGATTTTTTTGATTCTTTATGAAATCGAGTGAAATTCAACTGCTTCTTCTGTATTGATAATCCTATCTTTATATATACCTTTTATTGAAATGTAAATGATAGATTTGTTTATGTTTTTTAACTTTCCTAATGAAAAATGATAAAGTAATCCATCGCTTTTTAAAGTCCACATCTTCCCACTCCATGGACCAGTAGCTTTTTGTTCATCCGACGCCTTTATTTCACCTTCATATTCGCATTCTCCTAAAGGAGTTTTAATTATATTCTTCTCTGTATCAATTCGAATATTTTTAATTAGCTTCAAATTTTCATCAGAGAGAATTTGAATTTCATGATCTTTCTGTTTAAAAAAGAGTTTTCCGTCTTTGGTATTTACATATTCTGCATTATTCATTTTATCTATCATAAAATCATATTCTTCTTTTGTAATACCTAAGTTTTGATGATAAGGAAACGTTTTTTTCGGTATAATTTCTTCTTCGGCATACTTCAAATACCAATCTAAATTATTTGTAATACTATCGCTCATTTTATTTCCTATTTTCTCTAATTTCTCTTTTATCTCATAAGGAAATTCTAGTGTCATAATATCCGCCGTCACTTCCGCATTCATAAGATGCGATGGAATATACTCTTCCACACTATTCGCTTTACTCACTTCACTTTGACAACCAACTATAAATAGCGATATGAAAAAGATATATATTATTTTTTTATATTTCATTTCTATTCTCCACTCCATACATTATTCTTACTTAGTTTTATAGCGGTTTTTATTATAGTATAAAATCTTTATATTTTAATAAAATCCATACCTGTATGCAAAATTGCATATTAATAAGTCTTCTTCTTACTTTAAAATTAGCTTAAATCACTTTCCAAATTATACAAATAACAAGTTTAAAATGTTATAATTTTCAAAAAACCATTGGAGGATATTATGAAAGCCCACGCAATTTTCGATTTCTTACATTTACTAGTCTTAACGCTGAAAAGCTATTATGTATGGGGAATGCCTATCTATGTCTTCATTATTCCTCTTATCTTTGTAGTCGGTTATATTATTATTAATTCTAATAAGAAACAAAAAAATACATCTATTCAAAGTCACTAATCTATTACCTTAATAGCCTCCTAAAAATCATATTCCCCTCATTTTCTTCAAATGATATGATGAACAAGGGTATATCCCCACCACTCTTATAGCGGTGGGGATTTTAATGTCAATATGCAACATACTACACAATAGAAGGTGATTTTCATGAGGAAATACGCAGCAATTGCTTTATGTACGTCTGCCATTCTAGCAGGCTGTAATACTAACAATGTAAGTCCAGAACCTAAAAAAGAGAAAACGGCTCAAGGGATTAAGAAACAAGAAGAGACTGTGCAAAAACAAGGTAAAATCTCATATAATGCAGTTACACACGAATCTACAAACACAAGTATTCATATTACAGACATAAAAGATTCTTTAAATGAAGTACAATATAAAATTTGGCGCACAGCTGATGGCAAGGAACGTGCTAAATCTTTTTCTTCTAAAGAAAAAGAGAAACAATTCACACTTCCTTTTGATATAAAGGAATTTGAAGGAAAACGCGGTGAGTTCCAAATTGAAGCAACAGGAATGAAAGAAGATGGGAAAACAATCCCGCTTACGAAATCTACTATTACTTTCGAACAAAAGGTTCCTGTTCTTATGTATCACGCAATTGATGATTATCATGGTCAAGGTATTAAAGACTTATTCGTCTCACCAGCTAACTTTGAAGCACAAATGAAACATTTAAAGGACAATGGTTATACGCTGTTAACGTTTGAACGCTGGGGCGATATAAATAAAGTAAATAAACCGATTTTCGTTACATTTGATGACGGTATGAAAAATAATATGAATGCATTTCGCGTTTTACAAAAGCTAAAAGATGATACTTTTAAACCGGCAGCAACAGAATATATGATTGTTGATAACGTTGATGTAGAAGGTGCCCTTTCTACTTCTGAAATAAAAGAAATGGTTGATTCCGGCATTTTCTCAGTACAATCTCATACTGCAACACATGCAGACTTACCGAAAATTACAAACTATGAGGAAGAGTTAAAAGGTTCAAAAGAAAAGCTAGAAAAAATAACAGGTAAGCCTGTTATCGCGATTGCTTATCCATTCGGTCATGTAGATGATAAGGTTGTTGCAGAAACGAAGAAGTATTATCAATTTGCGACAACGACAAAACCTGGGCAATTCATTACGAAGGGTGAACCTGATGAATTGTTAAAGATGAAGCGCGTTCGTATACACCATACAACGACTGTAGAGCAGTTTGCTTCTTCAATTAAGTAAATGTAAGAGCTCAATACATTTTGAGCTCTCTTTTTACTTTATATTTATATATATTTTTAGAATTTTCTTGTATTATATATAGTAAGAAATCTTTCAAATTAAAGGAGATTATACATATGTCATTTGAACAAACGTTAGAGAAATATGCTGCTCTTGCAGTTAATGTTGGTGTTAATATTCAACCTGGACAAACTTTATCAATTAGTGCACCTCTTAAAGCTGTACAATTTGTACGCCTCGTTACAGAGAAAGCATATAAATCTGGTGCAAAACACGTATATGTGGATTGGAATGATGAGACGTTAACACGCTTAAAGTTCGATCTAGCTCCTGAAGAAGCTTTCTCTGAATTCCCTTCTTGGAAAGCACATGCTCGTGAAGAATTAGCAAAAGAAGGCGCTGCATTTATGTCTATCTATGCAGAAAACCCTGATTTATTAAAAGGTGTAGAAGCAACACGTATCGCAACAGCTCATAAAGTAGCTGGAGAAGCGATGAAAGTATACCGTGATTACGTACAAGCCGATAAAGTAAGCTGGTGTGTAATTTCTGTTCCTACGAAAGAATGGGCTGCGAAAGTATTCCCTGACGTAGCGCCAGAAGAACAAGAAGCAAAGTTATGGGATGCTATTTTCAAAGCTACTCGTGCTGATTTAGAAAATCCTGTAGAAGCATGGAAAGAACATGATGAAACATTACATACAAAAGTGGATTACTTAAACGAAAAGCATTATAAAGCTCTTCACTATACAGGTCCTGGAACAGATTTAACAATCGAACTTCCAGAAAAACATGTATGGGCTGGTGCTGGTAGCTTAAATGAAAAGAACGTACCATTTATGGCTAATATTCCAACTGAAGAAGTATTTACAATGCCACTTAAAACAGGTGTAAACGGCCAAGTTTCTAGTACAAAACCGTTAGTATTTGCAGGTAATATTATCGATAATTTCACGTTAACATTTGAAAACGGACGTATCGTAGACTATAAAGCTGAAGCTGGTGAAGAAGCTTTAAAACATTTAGTAGAAACAGATGAAGGGTCTCACTTCTTAGGAGAAGTAGCTTTAGTACCTCATGACTCACCAATTTCAAACACAAATGTTTTATTCTACAATACACTATTTGACGAAAATGCATCTTGCCACCTTGCAATCGGAAATGCTTATGCATTTAACTTAGTTGGCGGAAAAACAATGTCTAAAGAAGAACTTGCTGAAAACGGCGCAAACGCTAGTATCACACACAACGACTTCATGATTGGATCAGCTGAGCTTGATATTGACGGTATTACAGCTGACGGCAGACATGAGCCTATCTTCCGTAAAGGTAACTGGGCGTTTTAAATTAATTACCATAAGAAACACATTGGATAATCCAATGTGTTTTTTATTTATTTGGTTTCAATTCAAATTTTATCGTTCTATTTTCACGCGTAAACTCCGGTCTATACGTAGCGATATACGTATTTTCTTTCGCTACATCAAATAGCATGATATCTTGAATTTTTTCATCTGGTGCTAACTTTTTACTAATAAAGCTATCAGGGTTATTATATTCTTTAAATCTTGTACCTTTCTTATCGGTAATCTCAAATTCATAAAATGCAAAAGGTATTTCCTTTTTACTATTATTTTCCACTTTGAAAATAACCCCCAAAATCTCTTCTTTCTTTTTATCCTCATCATAATCCGGATATCCTAATTCAACTGAATCGATAGTTACTTGCAAACCATCTACGTCTACTGTCTCCCCTATTTTATACACTTTATCTTGAACATCTTCTTGTTTACTTTCATTACTATCTTTAGTCTCAGTGCAAGCACTTAAACTAAAAGCTATGCCAAAAATTAAAACAATTTGACTCACCTTTTTTAACATACTCTTTCCCCCACATAAGACAATATTTCATATGTATCATAACAAAACGCTTTACTCTTTCTTGTCATATTTTGTCGTATTAATTGCTAACTGCACAAATAGAAAAAAGCTATCTTCTACAAAAGATAGCTTTCATGATGCCGATGAAACCTTAAGCCCAATGACACCCAAAACAATAAAGAGAATACAAAATGCTTGGAATAAGCTAATATGCTCTTTAAAAAAGTAAACACTAATGATTGTAATAAGTAACGTTCCAACGCCAGACCAAATGGCATAAGCAATACTTAAATGAATCTTTTTAACGACGATAGCAAACACGCTGAAACAAATTCCATAAAATACGAAAATAAGTACACTTGGAACGAGCTTTGTTAAACCATTTGATAGTTTCATTGCGATTGTTCCAGCTACTTCAAAAATAATTGTAACAAGTAATAATAGCCAATATACCATACTAGAATCTCCTTCTCTGTTACCTTATAGAGATTCTAGTATACTACTTATAGTCCTAATGAAATATATTTAATTTCTAAATATTCCTCGATGCCGAAATGGCCTCCTTCACGGCCGATACCACTTTCTTTAAATCCACCAAATGGTGCTTGTGCAACTGATGGAAGACCATCGTTTAGACCAATAATACCGTACTCTAGCGCTTCACTAATTTGGAATGCTTGGCTAATGTCTTTCGTGAAAATATACGCAGCTAAACCATATGGTGTATTATTTGCACGTTCAATTACTTCATCAACTGTTTTAAATTTCGCAACTGGTGCCACTGGCCCAAATGTTTCTTCATTCATACAAAGCATCGTATCATTTGCCAACCCAATTACAGTCGGTTGAATGAAATGTCCCTCTAACTCTGCGACCTTTTGACCACCATATAAAACTGTTCCACCTTTTTGAATAGCATCTTCAATATGTTCTTGTACTTTTGAAACTGCATTCTCATCAATAAGTGGCCCGACAGTCGTTCCGTCACCGAAACCGTCTCCTACTTTCAACTGCCCTACTGCCTTTTGGAACTTCTCTACAAATACTTCGTATACTTCTTCTTGAACGAATACTCGGTTTGTACATATACACGTTTGTCCTGCATTACGGAATTTCGAACCAATCACCGCTTCTACTGCTTTATCTAAATCTGCATCATTCATTACGATAAACGGAGCGTGTCCCCCTAACTCAAGCGAAACTTTTTTCATCGTTTGCGCCGCACTAGCCATTAACTCTTTCCCGATTTCCGTTGACCCTGTAAAGGACACTTTTCGAACGCGACCATCTTCCATCCATGTATCAGCAATTGCTTTTGCACTACCTGTTACGATATTGATTACGCCCTTTGGAATATCTGCTTCATGAGCTAATTCAGCTAATTTCAATGCAGTTAATGGCGTTTGACTTGCCGGTTTCACAACGGTTGTACAGCCTGCTGCAAGCGCTGGGGCTACCTTTCTCGTAATCATAGCAGCTGGGAAGTTCCAAGGTGTAATAGCTGCCATAACGCCAACTGGTTGCTTCATAACTAAAATGCGCTTATTCGGATGAGAAGCAGGAATCATTTCACCATATACGCGTTTCCCCTCTTCTGCATACCATTCAACAAAACTGTTTGCATAATTTACTTCACCAAGCGCTTCTGCAAACGGCTTTCCTTGTTCCTTCGTCATAATCGCTGCGATCTCTTCTTTATTTTCATCAATAAGCGTAAACCACTTTTTTAACTTCGTGGCACGATCTGCTGCCGTTAATTTAGACCACGTTTTAAAAGCTTCATGTGCAGCATCAACAGCTTGCTTTGCCTCTGTTACTCCGCCTTTTGGTACAGTTGCAAATATTTCCTTCGTCGCAGGATTATTTACTTCAATTTGTTCTTGTAGTGTAATCCACTCACCATTTATATACATCGCCTTTTTATCTATACTTACGAAAGTCGCCTTTTTATCCAATGTTTTCTTCCTCCTCTATGAACTTCTTAATTTTCCTAGTAGCAGCAGATTGACTAATTTGCAAAAAATCAGCCACTTTATAACTTGATCCATACGTTTTATACGCTTTAAGAATAATATTTCTCTCTACCTCTTCCAGCATTTTATAAAGGCTTTGCCCCGATTGTTCAACTGCAGCCTCTTGCATAGAGAGTGGCAAATCCTCTACCGTTACAACATCATCGACAGTAATAACAATTCTCTCAATTACATTCTCTATTTCTCTATTGTTTCCTTCCCACGGATATCCAACAAACATTTGTAACGTACTCGGCGCTAGTTTCACATCACGTCCGTACTTTTTATTAAAGTGCTGCAAGTAATGATAAATAAGCGGCAAAATATCTTCTGTTCTCTCCCTAAGCGGGGGAATTGCAATTGGAATGACATTCAGACGATAGTATAAATCTTTCCGAAATGTTCCTTGTTTCACCATCTCGCTTAAATCTCTATTTGTTGCCGCCACAATTCGAACATCCACTTTTTTTAATTCTCTTCCGCCTATAGGACGAAATGTTTTTTCTTGCAATACTTGCAAAAGCTTCGCTTGAATTTCAATCGGCATTTCACCGATTTCATCTAAAAAAAGAGTTCCTTTATGCGCGGATTCTAATAGTCCCTTTTTCCCTTCACGATTCGCACCTGTAAAAGATCCACCTGAATATCCAAAAAGCTCCGATTCAATTAAATTAGTTGGCAATGCCGCACAATTAATTTCATAGAAACTTTCATTCTTACGGTGACTCACTTCATGTAAATGGCGTACTAATCGACTTTTTCCTACTCCAGTCTCGCCTAAAACGAGAACAGTACTATCCACTACAGATACTTTTTTGATTGTATCGACTATTTTTTGCATAGCTAGACTTTTAAAAATAAGTCCTTCATGCTCATATGTTTCTCTTAATTCTTTTTTATATGTTTTTAGCTGATTATCCATTTCCTCTACCTTTTGACGTAATTGATAGAGTTCAGTAAGGTCCCGAGAATAACTAATCACTCTTCTTAAATTTCCCTCATCATCAAAAACAGGCCTTGTACGAACGTGTAAATACTCTCCTGATTTTGTAGTTTGAACGAGTTCAATTGGCCTCTTTTTTTCAATCACTTCTAATGTCGCTGATGGATAAAAGATTCCATCCTTTTGTAGTTCTTTTACATGCTTACCAACTAACTCTTCTGCAGCTAGTTGATAGTGCCTTTCACATGTACTATTTACACGTACAACGATCCCTTGCTCATCTGTAACAAAAATTTCGTCAAACGCATATTCAAATACATCTTTTAAATCCATTAACACTCGTTCCTTTTCTGCAACCATCCTAGCCCCCCCCTAACTTCAAATCCATCGATCCACTTCACTACCTTTATTATAAAGTGAATTTTCTGCATTTAATATAGAGTCAGCTAGAATGTTTGCTATTTATACTTCAGTTTTTAAACGCGAGCGATGTTTGTTTGCTCATAACAAGCTTGCAATGATTCTTCAATTATTGTTAAACCTTCTTCAAGTTGCTCATCTGTAATAACTAAAGGCATTAACACACGGATAACATTTCCATATGTTCCTGCTGATAATAAAAGTAACCCACGCTTATTTGCTTCTGCACATAGATTAGCCGTTAACGTTTTGTCAGGTGCTTTCGTCTTACGATCTTGAACGACCTCAAATGCACACATTGCTCCTAACCCACGCACATCACCGATGCAATGATATTTATTTTTCATCTCTTCGAATCGGTTCATTACGACTTTTCCTAATTCTATCGCTCTATCATTTAATTTCTCATTTTCTATTACATCGAGAACAGCTAATGCAGCCGCACATCCTAATGGACTTCCTGCATACGTTCCACCCAGTTCACCTGGTGCAGACTCATTCATAATTTCTTTACGTCCAATGACACCACTTATCGGTACACCAGCCCCTAATGATTTAGACACTGTAATTAAATCTGGAACGACATCATAATGATCAATTGCAAAATATTTTCCTGTACGACTAAAGCCTGTTTGTATTTCATCCGCTACAAATAAGATGCCATTCTCTGAACAAATGCGGCGTACTTCTTGAACAAATTTCTTACTTGGGACGATAAATCCACCTTCCCCTTGAACAGGTTCCATTACAACAGCTGCAATTGTTTCTGGCGCTACTTCCGATATGAAGAAGTTCTTAAACTCTTCAATAATAAAATCATCATACTGCTCTTCCGTTAATCCCTCTGGGCGACGGTATTCGTATGGGAATGGCGCTTTATATACTTCTGGAGCAAAGGGACCAAACCCAAATTTATATGGCTTCACTTTACTTGTCATCGTCATTGTCATTAATGTACGCCCGTGGAAACCCTTAGAAAATGCGATAATACCAGGTCTCTTCGTATATTTACGAGCAATTTTCACCGCGTTCTCAACTGCTTCTGCACCACTATTTAAAAAGAGGACTTGCTTATCGAAACTTCCTGGTGCCAATGCCGCAAGCTTTTCCGCTAATTCAATATATGGCTCATACATCATGACATTAAATCCAGTATGAATGTATTGATCGACTTGTTTATGGAGCGCTTCTTTAACCGTTGGATGACAATGTCCTACGTTAATTGTCCCGATTGCTCCTGCAAAATCAATGTACTGATTGCCATCAACATCTGTTACAAGAGCACCATTTGCAGATTGTACAAACGTTGGGATGCCGTTACTTACTCCTTTTGGTACTATATTTTGACGGCGTTCTAATAAAGATGCCGCTTTCGGTCCTGGAATTTGTTCATTTACTTTAGCAAATTTTTTCGTGTTCATTGCGTACCCCATCCTTTTCTTTACATTGTTTTCTCTTTTTATTGCAAAATGTATGCCAACTTTCTTTTCTAGCATTTATCCTATATTCTTTGTATCCAGGCACAAAAATAAGTCTATAAAGACTCATTAAGAGTCTTTATAGACTTATTTTCCTTACACATTAGACTTTTCTTTCTCCCAGAAAAACTCACCCGATTGAGAAATAAACTCCCCAACAGAATCTAACACTAAATCAGCAAGTGGTTCTAATGTTGGACTGTCTCCCGTACCAGATAGCACCCCAATTGCATAGCAATCGCCATTTTTGGCTAAATGTAAATCAGTTGGCGTATCTCCAACAACCGCAACCTCACATGATTCTAAATTAAATTTCTCACAAAACACTTCTATAATCTTTTTATCTGGTTTTTGCGCCGGGAATGTATCCGAGGCTATAATATAATCAAAAAAGTTTTCCAACTTATATTGTTTTAAAAATAATTCTGTCGGTGCAAAATCGTCCGCCGTGACAACCCCTAATATAAATCCTTTATCTTTTAATGCCTGTAACACTTTCGGTAAATCCGCTGTCATTTTCATATGCGAACGATACTCATACATAAGGGAAAATAACTTCTCACTTACCCACTGATGCATCTCTTCTTCTCTAGCAGACTCAATATAATTACAAAGCCCCTTCGCTACATCAAGGCTTGTTCCAGCAGCTATTGCACTCCTCGGATTAACAAATTCTCCCTCTACACCAATCTCTTCTAATAAGGTCTGCCCTATTGTACTTGGTAAATGATATAAACTTATACATTCAGCTACAAGTTCTTCAGCTACTTTTATCCAGATTGAATGAAAATCCATTAATGTCCCATCTTTATCAAATAGTATTGCTTTTACCTTCTCCATAGCACCCTACCTCTCGTTTCTTATCTCCTCCAGTGTATCAATAAAATATGGATGTAAAATAAAAGAATTGTAAAAATACCATAAAAATCAAACTAACTCCCAATTTACAATTCGTTTTAACAAAGTAAAAAAGGATGCCTTTACAGGGCATCCTCTTGATGTTCAGGAACAAATAGTTCTAAACAATGATATATATTTTCGAATTCCATCGGTGCATCTCCACCGTACTCACCATCTAAATTAATCATTAGTTTATCTGGTGAATGTACTTTAATTCGGTTCGCTTGTGTATATAACACTTTTGGGTTGTTAATATGTTCACCACGTTGTGCTTGTGTTGCTGCTTTAATCAAATCAGCGATAGAACCTTTTTTCAGTACTAACAGGTCGAATAACCCATCGTTAATAGATGCATACGGTGCTACCTTTTCAAATCCACCTACTGAACGAGTATTCGTAATTAAAAACATCGTAATTTCTTCTTGTAGTAATTTTCCATCATACTCAATTTCAACATATGTTGGATGTAATGATGGTAACATCTCAATACCTTTTAGGTAATAAGCAAGTTGTCCTAATACTGTCTTTAACTTACTCGGTACTTCGTATGTTAATTCTGTAATACGACCGCCACCAGCGATGTTAATAAAGTATGTATCGTTCGCTCTACCAAGGTCTAATGGCACTGTTTTTCCTTCGCAAATAATATCTGCTGCCTCTTCAATAGAACGAGGTACACCAATCGCACGTGCAAAGTCATTTGTCGTTCCAACTGGAATAATTCCAAATTTCGGACGGAATTCATGTCCAACTAAACCGTTTACTACTTCATTTAATGTACCGTCGCCACCAGCGGCAATAACAACATCAAACTTACGATCCGCAGCTTGCCTCGCCGCCACAGTAGCGTCTCCAGGGCCCGTTGTCGCATGACAAGATGTCTCATAGCCAGCTTGTTCTAATTTTTGTAATACTTCTGGTAAGCTCTTCTTAAATAGCTCACGCCCAGAAGTAGGATTATAAATAATTCTTGCTCGCTTCATCATTTATTAGCACAGGAAATTTCTTTATGTATCGAAAAAGAACATACCGAACTTCTATTCAGTATTCCCATGCCTACCTCCTCTCATCTTGCTATCCTTCTTTTATCCCGCTCAAACAGGCAGTAAGAACCCGATTCGTGTAGTCCATCAAAAGTAAATATTCATTTCAATGGTTTTGTTTTATTTAACCCAAAAATTTATCCCGCTATTTGCGGGCAGTAAATGCCCGATTGGTCTGGGCTAATAATCAGCTTTGGATGAACCTCCTACTGATTAAAGTTTCACTTTATTTCTATCCATTCTTCCATAAAAATTTACATATAACGAATAATAACTATCTATTATTTCATGAGATGAAAAAAAACCTCTATGTTTAGATTTATCATTATTCCCACCTTTTTGCAACTATCATACCATAGTTGCTATACAAACATTTTTCCACTTTTGACAGTTAATCAAACGTTTGTTTAAACGATTTTGTCTCATTTAAACAAACGTTTGATTAACCTAGAAAAACACCCATGTACGGGTGTTTTTCTGCTTAATCTTTAAAAGTCACTACTATTATCGCTTATTAATCTCTTCAAGTAAGATTTTGTTAACAAGCGGTGGATTGGCTTGTCCTTTTGTAGCTTTCATAATTTGACCAACTAAGAAGCCAATTGCACGGTCTTTACCGTTTTTAAAGTCTTCGATAGATTGCTCATTATTATCAAGAATTTCTGTTACAACTTTACGAAGTGTACCCTCGTCAGAAATTTGAACAAGACCTTTCGCTTTAACGATTTCTTCTGGGTCTCCACCTTTTTCAATTAATTCATTAAATACTTTCTTCGCGATTTTAGAAGAAATTGTACCTTTTTCAATTAATTGAACCATTTTAGATAAACCAGCAGGCGTTAATGCAACGTCTTTTAATTCTTTTTGTTGTTTGTTTAAGTATGCAAGTACTTCACCCATTAACCAGTTCGATGTTAATTTCGCATCAGCACCGCCTGCAACAGTTGCTTCAAAGAAATCAGACATTTCTTTCGTTAATGTTAATACGTGTGCATCATAAGCTGGTAAGCCAATTTCTGCAACGTAGCGAGCTTTACGCGCATCTGGAAGTTCTGGAATAGAGGCACGAACTACTTCTTTCCACTCATCGTCGATGTAAAGTTCAACTAAGTCTGGCTCCGGGAAATAACGGTAATCGTCAGATCCTTCTTTCACACGCATTAAGATTGTTTTCTTCGTTGCTTCATCATAACGACGTGTTTCTTGTTGGATGATACCACCAGATAACAGTTCTTTTTCTTGGCGCACTTGCTCATGCTCAAGACCTTTTTGTACGTAAGTGAATGAGTTTAAGTTTTTCAGTTCCGCTTTTGTACCGAACTTCTCTTGTCCAACTGGACGAAGAGAAATGTTCGCATCACAACGCAAGGAACCTTCTTCCATCTTACAATCAGATACACCAGTGTATTGAATGATTGATTTTAACTTCTCTAAGTATGCATATGCTTCTTCTGGCGTACGCATATCTGGCTCAGATACGATCTCGATTAAAGGCATACCTTGACGGTTGTAGTCTACTAATGAACCATCAGCTGTATGCGTTGATTTACCAGCATCTTCTTCTAAATGAAGACGTGTAATACCGATACGTTTCTTTTTACCGTCTACTTCGATTTCAATCCAACCATTTTCACCAATTGGCTTATCAAATTGAGAGATTTGGTAAGCTTTCGGGTTATCTGGATAGAAATAGTTTTTACGGTCAAACTTTGTTTCCGTTGCGATTTCACAGTTTAATGCCATTGCAGCTTTCATTGCAAAGTTAACTGCTTCTTTATTTAAAGTAGGAAGCACCCCTGGGTATCCTAAGTCAATTACACTTGTTTGTGTATTTGGCTCCGCTCCGAATTCTGTTGGACTCGCAGAGAAAATTTTCGAATTTGTTTTTAACTCAACGTGAACCTCTAAACCAATAATTGTTTCTAAATTCATCTATGCTCGCCTCCTTACAGACTTGCTTTTTTTGTATGATAGTCTGTTGCTTGCTCAAACGCATGTGCAACGCGGTAAATTGTCGCTTCATCGAAGTGTTTACCAATGATTTGTAGACCAAGTGGCATGTTGTTAGCACCAAATCCACATGGAACTGAAATCGCTGGAACACCCGCTAAGTTTACTGGGATTGTTAAAATGTCATTTGCATACATTGTCATTGGATCGTCAACTTTTTCTCCCACTTTAAATGCCGGAGTTGGTGTTGTTGGTCCAATAATAACATCATAGTTAGCAAATACATTTTCAAAGTCGTTCTTAATTAATGTACGTACTTGTTGTGCTTTTTTGTAATATGCATCATAGTAACCAGAGCTAAGAGCAAATGTACCAAGCATAATACGACGTTTAACTTCATCACCGAAACCTTCACTACGTGTGTTTTTGTAAAGATCTAATAAGTTATTTACATTATCAGAACGAACACCGTAACGCACGCCATCAAAGCGTGAAAGGTTAGCAGATGCTTCAGAAGAAGATAGTAAGTAATACGTTGCTAGAGCGTATTTAGAGTGCGGAAGAGATACTTCCTCCCAAGTTGCGCCCATACCTTCTAATACTTTTAAAGCAGCTAGTACTGACTCACGAGCTTCTTCGCCAACACCTTCGCCTAAGTATTCTTTCGGTACAGCAATGCGTAAACCTTTAACATCGCCTGTTAAACCAGCTAAATAGTTTCCAACTTCAACATTTGCAGAAGTTGCATCCATGCGGTCAATACCTGAAATAGCTTGTAATAAGTATGCATTGTCTTCTACTGTACGTGTAATCGGTCCGATTTGGTCAAGTGAAGATGCGAATGCTACTAATCCGTAACGAGATACGCGTCCGTAAGTTGGTTTTAAACCTACAACACCGCAATATGCAGCTGGCTGACGGATAGAACCACCCGTATCAGAACCTAGAGAGAATAGTACTTCTCCTGCTGCTACAGCTGCTGCAGAACCACCACTAGATCCGCCCGGAACGTAATCTAAGTTCCATGGATTTTTCGTAGCGTAGAATCCTGAGTTTTCATTTGAAGAACCCATTGCGAACTCGTCCATGTTTAATTTACCGATTGTAATTGTGTCAGCAGCTTTTAGCTTTTGCACAACTGTCGCATCATAAATTGGATCGAAGTTTGCTAACATTTTGCTCGCACAAGTTGTACGAAGACCGTTAGTTACAATGTTATCTTTTACACCAATTGGCATACCGAATAATAAACCATTATCTTCAGCACCAATCTTTGCATCTAATTCTTTCGCTTTCGCGCGTGCATTTTCTTCATCTAATGTAAGAAAAGCTTTTACGTTATCTTCAACATCCGCAATACGTTTGTAAGATTCTTCTACTAAATCCGTAACGGAAATTTCTTTGTTGTTTAATTTCTTATGTAACTCTGATACCGAATGATCAAATAATGACATCGAAATTCCCCTCCTCTATTCTAATACTGCTGGAACACGGATTTGATTATCTTTGTGATCCGGTGCATTTTTTAATACTTCTTCGACTGGTAAACCTTTTTCTGCTACATCTTCACGCATAACATTTTTCATCGTTAATACATGAGTTGTTGGTTTTACATCTGTTGTATCTAATTCATTTAACTGTTCTGCAAATGTAACAATTGCATCTAGTTGTTTTTGAAATTTTTCTGCTTCTTGATCAGTAATTGCAAGACGTGCTAAATGTGCTACGTGCTTTACATTCTCAACGGAAATTCTTGACACGGCTAGGCCACCTCCATAATATATCGTTCAATCTACAATACTATTGATGATACCAAATTTTCAGTACTTCAAGCAAGTCAACACAGAGTACTTACGCCATTTTTACATAAAAAAAGAAAGGCAAATGCCTTTCTTTACAATTTACTCTTTATCTAACGGTTTATTTTTTGGGAATCTCTCGTTATCTTCTTCGTTATCACGAATTGTTTTTTGTAACACAAAACAAGACATCGTTAAAAATAATGTTCCAATTAAATAGTATCCTTTTACACTAAGCGTTTCATCTAACGTATAAATCCCAATTAGCATACCTGAAAGCGCACAAACAAATGAAGTCCATGCTAAAAATGTGAACGCTTGCGTATTACGTCTTCTCATCGTTCTCCTCCTCGTTAGCTGTACACCCATTATAGATAAGTATATTTACCATGATGGATTTTTATGTAAATTCTAGTTTTATATTTATAAATCTATCATAAAAGAATACTATTTTAAAGATAGTTTTCTGTCTAATCTGAAAAAACAAACAAAAAATATTGACAATTATTTCTATTCCACATAAAATAAAAACAAATATTACGAACCTCGAAATATACGGGAGTGGAACTAATTGTTGCAATATGAACATTTTTTAGACTTACTGCTAGATAACGCCAAGAAACTTTTCTATCCTGAAGAATGGGTAAGCCTAGATTTAACACTTTCTAAAACAGAAGTATTTTGTTTACTTTGGATGGAACGAAATACAGATATTACAATGACGAAAATTGCTGATCTTCTTGATATACCGATGAGTACAACGACGGGCGTTGTAAATCGCCTTGTAAAAAAGGGATATATTGAGCGCTACCGTGATGAAAACGACCGACGTATTGTATTAATTCGGTTAACAGACAACGGCGTAATGCTCGTTCAAGAAGTAAAACAAAATGCAGCCCATTACTTTAGCTTAGTGACAGAAGCATTGTCAGAAGAAGAAAAAGCATTCTTACTACAAATCTTCCAAAAGATTATGAATCACATTGCTACGTCACAGCAAAAAACAGAAGAAAAAGTTTCTACACCTAAAATGAAAAACATTCCGATTGAATAAAACCCTATCTGGGTTTTTATTCAATCATTTACTTCGACACTCGTAATATTCGACATTCGAAACAAAGGAGATATGAATGATGAGAATTATTTTGTATACAGGTAAAGGCGGCGTAGGAAAAACTAGCATTTCAGCAGCAACAGCAATTCAAAGCGCAAAACAAGGATTAAAAACTTTAGTCATGAGTACAGATCCTGCTCATAGTTTAGGAGATTCATTTGGTATAAAGCTATCTTCTGAGCCATTAGAAATTCGTGAAAATTTGTGGGCACAAGAAATTAATACGATTTATGAGATGGAAAAAGGATGGGGAAAATTACAGAAATATATTACACTACTCTTCACTTCCAAAGCAGCCGATGATATTACAACAGAAGAATTAACGATGTTTCCTGGTATGGAAGATTTAATTAGCTTACTTCGCGTACTCGATTATTATAAACAAAACACATATGATGTTATCATTATTGATTGTGCTCCAACAGGAGAAACATTAGCAATGCTAAGCTTTCCAGACATGCTCGGCTGGTGGATGGAAAAATTGTTTCCTATTAAAAGAAAAGTTTTAAAAGTCGTTCGTCCTGTAGCTCAACCACTCCTTGGTGTCCCTCTTCCAACCGACGATATTATGGACGAATTAACATATACACTTGAACAGCTCGGAGAAATGAGAGATATTTTATCAAACCGAGAAGTAACAAGTATCCGCATCGTTGTAAATCCTGAAAAAATGGTCATTAAAGAAGCTCAGCGTAGCTTTACTTATTTAAATTTATACGATTATAACGTAGATGCCATTATGATTAATCGCGTCATCCCTAACACCGTCACCGATCCTTATTTTCAAGCATGGAAAGATACGCAAAAGAAATATAAAACATTAATTCAAAATAGTTTTGATCCACTTCCTATTTACGAAGCTCCAATGTTTGAACAAGAAGTTGTTGGTTTACCTATGTTAGAGCGTGTAGGAGATGCTTTATTTAAAACTGATCATTGTCCTACTGAAGTGAAATTTAACGGCCGCACACAATATGTAAGAAAAGATGGCGATGATTATATTTTCATTCTTTCTATTCCCTTCTCAAACAAAAGTGAACTTTCATTAAATCAAAAAGGTGATGAGCTAATTATTCGAGCTGGCTCTGTGAAACGAAATATTACATTGCCAAAAACGTTAACACACCTTTCTATTCAAGGAGCAAAATTTGAAGAAGATATACTAAACATTCGGTTTGGAGGTGTAGTGCATGCATGAGGAACTACTACGAAGGGTAATTCGTACAAAAGTAAAAGTCGGGATGCATATATTAGAAGAGCTACCTAATCCAATCCAGCAATCAGCTAAGCAAATATTAAATATTTTGCAAGAGGAGCTAGCTGCTTATCCGAAAGAACGAGAGCATCATGAAAATAATTTAAAAAATATCATAATTGAATAACTATCTGTATAGAGGGCCTTTTTTAGGCTTTCTATACTTTATTGGAGTGATGTAAGTTGATGAAAAAGCATTCCACTACTATACTCTGGATCATTCCCTTATTATTTTTCATTCATAACCTTGAAGAAGCTTTCCAAATGCCACAATACCTTGCTAATCAATTTTCAATCCGCCTTATAACTAGCCAACAATTTTTCATTGCCATTTCCGTATTAACAATCTTTGTATTACTTATCGTCTTTCTATATCAACTTAACTTCTTGTCTTCTATATGCTGGATTATTTTTATACAAGGGGCCATCTTCTTTAACTCTGTTCAACATATTATTTTGTTTTTCATTTATCGCTCCTATAACCCCGGCGTAATATCAGCATTTTTCATTACTCTCTTTTCTATTTTCTTTTTTTCATCAAAAAAACACTTAATTCATCAAAAGCAATTCGTAATTACACTCCTTTTCAGCTTATTTTCTTATCCCATTATAATTTGGATTACCTTACTGTTCGCTAGCTACTTTCATTCATAAAAAAAGACCAGGAAAACTCCTGGTCCATTACTCTACTTAACAAACATTGGATTCTACGTTATACAAAATTGGAAGGTACAGAATTAGGGTTCGTTTGTTAAGTAGATTATATGTTGAACGAACTAACAGCGGAGGGGTTCCTTCTGTTAGTCCATTAAACCCAATCATTATTTTACGATTTTTTCAAGCTCCTCAAGTGAAAGATCAACTGAAATTGAACCATCATTCGTTTCTTTCTTAATTGCATCTGTTACTTCTTTTGAATGATATAATTCAATTACTTTTTTCAGTGTTGGATCATCTTTATCTTTCGTACGAGCTGCGAAAATATTAATATAAGGCTTCGCATTTTCATTCTTTGGATCTTCTAAGAAAATAGGATCCTTCGCTGGATCTAATCCAGCTTGACCAGCAACACCGTTATTAATAACTGATGCCGCTACATCTTTTAACACACGAGGTGTTTGCTGTGCGATAACCGGCGTGATTTTTAACTTCTTCGGATTTTCAGCAATGCCGCTTGGATCTCCAAATAAGCCAAAATCTTTTTTAAGCTTTAATACTCCAGCTGCATCAAGAAGTTTTAATGCACGTGCTTGGTTCGTTGGATCGTTTGGAATTGCAATTTCTGAACCATCTGGAATTTCATTTGCCTTCTTATATTTTTCAGAGTATAAACCCATTGGCGCAATTTGCGTTGTACCAACAGCTGTAATATCTAACTTATGCTCTTTTTTAAATTGCTCTAAGAAAGCAATATGCTGAAATGAGTTTAATTCAATATCTCCATCAGCTAAAGCTTTATTTGGAGTTGTATAATCAGAGAACTCCACCAGTTTAATCTTAATCCCTTCTTTTTCAGCTTTTTTCTTCAAAATTTCCCAAGCGTCTCCATCCGTTCCAGTTACACCGACGCGAATTACTTTTTCTTTCGCTCCTGCACCCGTGTCTCCACTTGAGCAGCCACTTAATGCTGAGACTCCTACAATTGCTGATAATGCAAATGCTAAAATTTTCTTCATTTTCTTTTCCTCTTTTCCTTTTTATGATCTGCGTAACAAGACTTTCGCAAAGTAGTTTCCTAAATTTTGAGCTATCTGCACGAGAATAATAAGTAAAACAACCGTTACGAACATAACTGATGTATCAAAACGTTGATAACCATATGTCATTGCCAAGTCACCAAGACCGCCACCACCGACAAGCCCAGCAACTGCAGAAAATTCAATTAAACCAACTGTCATAAATGTGACACCTAAGATTAATGGTGCTAACGCTTCTGGTACAAGGATTTCAAAAACGATTCTAATTGGCGAGGCGCCCATTGCTTGCGCTGCTTCAATTACTCCTTTCGGAACGGAAACAAGATTTGTTTCAACCATTCTAGCAATACCAATTGATGCGACTAACGTCATCGGGAAAATTGCTGCTGCTGTTCCAATCGTCGTTCCAATAACGCTTCTTGTTAGTGGGCTTAAAGCTACTAAAAAGATAATGAATGGTACCGGACGAATTGTATTAATTATGATGTTAAGAATAGAAAAGACCCATTTATTTTCTAAAAAGTTTCCTTTTCTCGTTACATATAAAAGTAAACCTATAGGTATACCCAGAATTGTAGCGAATATAAGGGTTACAATTACCATTAAGAGGGTATCCCCCGTCGCATCTAGTATGCGCGGCCAAAATATACTCCAATCAACTCGCATGAGCTTCTACCTCCTTCAGCTGCACTTGCAGTCTTAGATGTTGTAATGCTTTTTGAATTTCCCTCTGCTCACCTTGCAATTCTACAAGCAGATTTCCAAATAGCACATTTTGAAGTTCAATAATATTTCCGTACAGTACATTTACATCAACGTTATAGTTTTTTGCGATATATGATAGTACCGGCTGTCCTGTCTCCTCACCAGTAAATGTTAGACGATAAATTTGACCACCATTTTGAATTTTCGCTAGAACACTTTCTGGTAAATGATCATTAATAACAGAACGTACAAAGTTTTGAGTCGTCTTTGTTTTTGGTTGTGTGAAAACGTCAAACAGTTTTCCTTCTTCAATAACTTTTCCCTTCTCCATTACAGCTACACGGTGGCAAATTTCTTTCACAACATGCATTTCGTGTGTAATAAGAAGAATCGTTAAATTGTATTCTCGATTTACTTTCTTTAATAAGTTTAGAATTTCTGTCGTTGTTTCTGGATCTAAAGCTGATGTTGCCTCATCACATATAAGAATATCTGGCGATGTCGCAAGTGCTCTAGCAATGCCAACTCGCTGCTTTTGTCCCCCTGATAACTGCTCTGGATAATAGTTTGCTTTATCTTCTAACCCTACAAACTTCAGCAGTTCATTCACTCGTTCTTTTATCTCGTTCTTTGGCAATTTCGCTAACTTTAATGGATAAGCAATATTCCCAAACACTGTTCTTGAATTAAATAAATTAAAGCTTTGAAAAATCATTCCGATTCTTTGTCTTAGTTTGCGTAATTCTTTCGTCGATAATGATGTAATATCTTTATCATCTATTGAAATCGTTCCTGCCGTTGGTCTCTCTAACATATTTACTAAGCGTAATAATGTACTCTTTCCAGCGCCACTAAAACCGATAATGCCAAAAATTTCGCCTTTCTCAACTGATAATGTTACATCCTCCACCGCATGAACAGATTGCCCAGCTGATTCATACACTTTACTTACATTGTTAAAAGAAATCATTTTTCCCCCTCCTATATGCTGTAAAAACTTAAAGTAGAGCTTTCGAGGTAAAATAAAAAGTGCTCTCCTTCTTATCAACCATAAAGATAAGAAGGAGAGCACTTATATGTACTCGTTCACATCTTCTCATCTTCCAAGCCTTTATATGGCTTGCTGGAGTTAGCACGGTATTAAAAAACCCGTTGCTGAGGTATCGTAGGGCCAGTCCCTCCACCTCTCTGGATAAGAATGTATCGATTTAATTGTCGTTTAATTAATTCTCATTATAGAACTCAGAATAATAAGAGTCAATATATTTTTTAGAAAAATATTAATTATTCCTTTATTAAAATTTTCAGATGAAAATTCATAAGAAAATAGTAACTTTCAAAGTTATGTAAAATTCTTCTTCCTCATATTTTTAAACAGGAGAATCCTCTCTACGAATTGAATAAATTTATTTGAATATGAAACTCGGAGGAAGATAAATATATGAAAACAGCTCTTTTACTCGTCGATATTCAAAACGATTATTTTCCAAATGGAAAGATGGAATTGCGTAATCCAGTAGAAGCAAGCGAATATGCTAATCAGTTATTACAACACTTTAGAACAAACAGCGAACCTATTTTTCATATCCAACACGTAGCTATAAAAGATGACGCTACTTTTTTCCTACCTAATACAGAAGGTGTACATATTCATGAGAAGGTCCGTCCACTTAGAGAAGAAACAGTTATACTCAAACATTATCCAAATAGCTTCCGAGAAACTAATCTTCTAGAGCAATTACAGCGTTTAGACATTGAACATGTCGTCGTATGCGGGATGATGACTCATATGTGTATTGATGCTACAGTAAGGGCTGCATTTGATTTTGGATTTCAATGTACCGTTATACACGATGCTTGTGCTACAAAAGACCTTTCTTTTAAGAACGCTACTATACCAGCTGTTTATATTCACAATACAATTTTAGCTAGTTTAAATGGCGTATATGCAAATGTAATAAGCACGAAAGAATTTTTAGCTACATAAAAAAACACTCCTTTCAGTGAGCAAAACCGAAAAGAGTGTTCCTTGTCGAACCATAGATTTTCTTTCAAATTGTATTATACAGGAAATTCTCAAAATGAATACTAAAAAATATGACTAATAAGTCAACTTTTCTCATCATTTTATTTCTGTTCACATGTTTATCCCGCTATTAATAGGTTTTAGCTCATCCCCTTCGAACGAAGGTAATATATGGGATTTCAATTTTAAAAGGAGCTCTTCACATTTTGTGAAGAGCTCCTCTACTATTTCTTATAAAGTTTCAGAAGTAGTTTTTGCTTGCATGTGAAGTGCTAAGTAGTCAGGTCCACCAGCTTTAGAGTCTGTACCAGACATGTTAAAGCCACCGAATGGTTGGTAACCTACGATTGCACCAGTACATCCACGGTTGAAGTATAAGTTACCAACGTGGAATTCTTCACGTGCTTTTTCAATATGGTCACGGTTGTTAGTAACAACAGCACCTGTTAAACCGTATTCTGTATTGTTTGCAATTGCAAGCGCATGATCAAAGTCTTTTGCTTTACAGAATGCTACTACTGGTCCGAAGATTTCTTCTTTCATTAAGCGAGCATCTTCTGCAACGTCAGCAACGATTGTCGGTTGGATGAACCAGCCTTTAGAATCGTCCCCTTCGCCACCTGCTAGAATTCTACCTTCTTCTTTACCAATTGCAACATAGCTCATTACTTTATCGAATGCAGCTTGGTCATTAACAGGCCCCATGTTTGTACCTAATACTGCTGGGTTAGCAACTGTTAATTCTTTTGTTAATTCAACAGCACGATTTAATACATGATCATATACATCTTCATGGATTACTGCACGAGAACATGCAGAACATTTTTGTCCTGAGAATCCGAATGCTGATGCAACGATAGACTTAGCTGCTAATTCAAGATCTGCTTCTTTATCAACAACGATTGTATCTTTACCGCCCATTTCAGCGATAACGCGTTTTAACCAAATTTGGCCTGGGTTTACTTTCGCTGCACGCTCATAGATACGGATACCTACATCACGAGATCCCGTGAAGCTTACGAAACGTGTACGAGGATGATCTACTAAGTAGTCACCAACTTCAGAACCGTTACCTGGAACGAAGTTTACTACGCCAGCTGGTAAGCCAGCTTCTTCTAATACTTCCATAAATTTCGCCGCTACTACAGGAGTTGTACTAGCTGGTTTTAGTAATACTGTGTTACCAGAAACTAAAGCAGCTGTTGTCATACCTGCCATAATTGCGAATGGGAAGTTCCAAGGAGAAATGATAACACCTACTCCTAATGGAATGTAAGAGAAACGATTATATTCAATTGGACGGCTTTCTACTGGAATACCGTCTTTTAATTTTAACATTTGACGACCATAATATTCCATAAAGTCGATTGCTTCTGCTGTATCAGCATCTGCCTCATTCCATGGCTTACCTGCTTCTTTTACAAGAATAGCAGAGAATTCATGTTTTCTGCGACGAACGATTGCTGCAGCACGGAATAAAATGTCTGCACGCATTTCTGGCTTTGATTTTCTCCAAGTTTGGAATGTTTCATCCGCTACTTGCATTGCTTTTTCAGCTAACTCACGGCTTGCTTTTGAAACACGACCAACAAGTTCCTCTTTATTTGCAGGGTTTACAGAAACAATTTTGTCTTCTGTAGTGATTTTTTCTCCCCCAATAATTAATGGATAGTCTTGTCCAAGATAAGATTCTACTTTCTTTAAACCTTCTTCAAACGCTAATTTGTTAGCCTCCACTGAAAAATCTGTAAATGGCTCATGTTTGTATGCTACTACCATTTTTTTTAGCCTCCCCTTAGAAAAACGTTTACATTTTACAACATTATTCTACACGATAATTTAGATTTATTCAAATATTCCTAGACTTATATTTTAAAAATTAATAAATTTTTAAAATATAATAAAAAAAAGAGATTCATACATGCGTATGAATCTACAAAATATGAGTATATTCCAAAACATTTTTTCCGATCAATAATATAGTAACTAATAAAAATAAAGTTCTTACATATCCAACGCCTTTTTGAACCGCAAACTTCGATCCCAAATAAGCACCTAAGATCATTGATAATCCCATGATAATACCGTATTCAAAATGAATTATGTCTAAAAATAAAAAAGTAATTAAAGATACAATATTACTAACAAAGTTCAAAAGTTTTCCAGATGCTGCCGCTTGAATAAAATCCAAACCAATTAATAAAAATGCAAAAATTAAAAATGACCCTGTCCCTGGTCCAAAAAATCCATCATAAAATCCTATCATTAAAATAACAAAGAAAAATATTAATGTTTTTCTTTGCGTCATCTTCTTATAGGTAGACACACTTCCCCAATTCTTTTTTGCAATAATATAAATAGCAATAAATACCAACATTACAAGTACTAATGGGCGTAAAATATCCGATGGAATAAATTTTACTACTAAAGCACCTGCAACAGCTCCAACAATAGTTAACGGGATTAACTTTCCTACAATTTTAAAATCAACTTTTCCTGATCGAATGAAATACATCGCACTCGTAAACGTCCCCATTGTTGCCGCTAATTTATTCGTTGCAATTGCCGAAGCCGGCGATAAGCCAACAAACATAAGCGCAGGAAGCGAAATTAACCCTCCTCCTCCAACAATGGAATCAATAAAAGCTGCTAAAAAACCGAATGCAATTAATAAAATAATGACTTGAAAACTTAATTCTTCCATGAACTTTACCCCTTACCCCTATTATTTACAACATTTTAAATTATAACAAAATTACATAAGAAAAAAAGCTGTTCCATAGAGGAACAGCCTTCATATTTAATCTAAAATTTTCACAAGTGGTTCATCTTGTTTTGCTTCACGTATAATAATAGCTTCTGGGCGTTCTACAGATTTAATCGTGACTTGTACTTTCATATAATTCGGGAAGTATTCCATAACAAGCCCTGCCACATATTGTGTAAAACCAATTATTTCAGCTTTTCCATTAAACTGGACAGGAATATCAAGCTTCATTTCTCTTAATTCATCATCTCTATACATACCAGTACCAATAACAGCTGTATAGTCACCTTGGAAATAATCGCTTAGTTTTGCCTTAAAGTTGGATACTCTTGCAAGATCTTCACGTTTATTATCTGTTTTCGCTTGCTCTGATGGGAACAAATAATATTTCTCATTAATTTGTTTCCAATCTTCAACCGTTTCACTACCTTTTTCTACATTTGCATAAGAAACAAAATTACCTGGCACGAGCGAAGACTTTGGAGTTTGACGATAAATCGCAAATGTTATCGGAATATTTTTTGTATCAGGTTGTTTTTGATGTATGACTTTCAAAATTTCTTGCGCCATTTTTTTCCCTTCAGCTAACATCTTTTCATCCGGGATTGCAGCTTCACGTGGATAACCATGCTCTTCGTTAAAATATTGAACAGAATTCATCGCTAATCCAACTACCATACCAACACGTTCCTCACCATTATCGCCTTTTTTCACATAATAATCATGCTCTAAAATATTTGAAATATATATTGGATTTTTTTTATTTTTCACTTCTAGTGATTCGGATCCCGTTCCTAATGCAGGGTTTAATCCTATATTAGGAAATTTAACTGCATCTTTTTTTAATTTGTCTTCTAGTTCCTTTTGTTCAGCATCTGTACGTTTTCTTTTAACAAGCATCTGTATCACTTGAGTATCTAGAGCACTTCCGCCTTTTAAAAAATTATCTTTCGTATTAAATGATTCTTTTGCAATTCGCATTAATCCTGTTTCAAATTCATCTATATCAAGACGACTATTTAGCCCTTGTACCACTAAACCACGTGCATTTCCACCATCAAATGGAATAGTCGTCTTATAATATTCATCCGAAATAGCGTATTTTGGAACAACTGATTGTTCCTTTGCTTTCCCCGATTTCTCAGCCACTTTTTCATCTTTGTCGGCACCTGCACTACACCCACTTACAAGTAGGCCCAGGCTTAATATCGCTAATGCTATTTTTTTCATGGTAAGTTTGCACCTCTTACTTATTTAGCTCTTGTAAGAACCTCTCTTCATTCCAAACCTCAACATTATGTTTCTCCGCTTGTGCTAATTTCGAACCAGCTGCTTCACCTGCAACAACCAAATCCGTACTCTTACTAACACTTCCTGTTACTTTTCCACCTAATGCCTCAATCTTCTTCTTCGCTTCACTTCGTCCCATAACTTCTAGCTTACCTGTTAAAACAACCGTTTTTCCTGCGAAGTAAGATTCAACATTTTGTAAATCTGCAATTTTTATACCTTTGTATGTCATATTCACGCCATACTCTTTAAACTGCTGTAATAACTCTAATACATCTTCATTATCAAAATATGTCACAACAGATTGAGCCATTTTTTCGCCAATTTCATTAATTGCTTTTAGTTCTTCTTCTGTTGCTTTTACAAGCTCATCCATCGTTTCAAAGTGCTCTGCAAATGTACGTGCTGCTTTCGCTCCAACGTGGCGAATTCCAAGACCAAATAATAATCGCTCTAGCGAGTTTTCTTTAGAATTTTCAATTGCTTGTATTAAGTTTGTTGCTGATTTTTCACCAAAACGTTCTAACTGTAATAATTGCTCTTTCGTCAATGCATATAAATCAGCAAATGTACGAATATAATCTGCATCAAAAAGTTGTGTAATGACACGTTCTCCAAGTCCATCAATATTCATCGCATTTCTTGAAACGAAATGGATTAATCCCTCTCGAATTTGAGCCGGACAAGTCGGATTTATACATCGAAGTGCTACTTCTTCTTCTAAACGAACAAGTTCACTCTCACATGCTGGACAATGCGTTGGCATGCGGTATTCTTCTTCTTCACCAGTACGCTTATCAAAAATAACGTTCACAACTTCAGGAATAATATCTCCAGCCTTCTTCACAACAACGTAGTCACCAATTCGAATGTCTTTTTCACGAATTAAATCTTCGTTATGTAGAGAAGCACGGCGAACAATCGTACCAGCAACTCTCACTGGCTCTAGCTCTGCAGTCGGTGTTACAACCCCTGTTCGGCCAACACTTAATTCAATGCCTGTTAATCTCGTTACAACTTCTTCAGCTGGGAATTTATAAGCAATCGCCCATCTTGGACTCTTCGCTGTAGTTCCTAGACTTTCTTGAAGAGCAACATCATCTACTTTTATAACGATTCCATCAATCTCATAATCAAGATGCGGACGTTTTTCTTGCCATTCTTCTACATAAGCTATAACCTCTTCGATTGTTTCACATGTACGGCGATTTGGATTTGTCTTAAATCCGAGTTCACCTAAGAAATCAAGCGATTCACTGTGCGATGGAATTGTTTTTTCTTCTACATTCGCAAGACCATACACAAACATAGATAAGTTACGCTTTGCTGCAATTTTTGGATCAAGTTGACGTATTGAACCTGCTGCTGCATTACGCGGATTCGCAAATACATCTTCTCCATTTTGCTCTTTTTCTTCATTTAGTTTAACGAATGAACGCTTCGGCATATAAGCTTCGCCTCGTGCTTCTAACGTTACTTCTTCATTTAAACGAAGTGGGATAGCTTTAATCGTTTTTAAATTTTGAGTAATATCTTCACCCGTTACACCATCACCACGTGTCGCCCCTTGAATGAAGCGTCCTTTTTCATAATGAAGCGAAACGGCAAGCCCGTCAATTTTTAATTCACATATATATCTTACATTCGCATCATCAATTCCTTGACGTACTCTTCTGTCGAAATCACGTAAATCACCTTCGTTAAATGCATTTCCTAAACTTAACATCGGTGACTTATGTGTTACTTTTTCAAATATATCAAGAATAGTTCCCCCAACGCGAACGGAGGGAGAATCTTCACTCATAAACTCTTGGTTCTCTGCTTCTAATTTTATAAGCTCCTGCATATCACGGTCATATTCCGCATCAGAAACAGAAGGATTGTCTAATACGTGATATTGATAATTAAATGTATTTAACAAATCACGCAGTTCTTCTATACGTTTTTTTGCTATCTCTTTTGACATATCCTCATTCCTTTCTATTGTTTCGTCACAGGTGCAAATTTTGCTAACAAACGTTTAACACCAATCGGGCTTGGGAACGCAATATCTAATTCTTTTGCATCACCTTCACCTTTTACACTTACAACTGTACCGATTCCCCATTTTTGGTGGGAAGCTTTATCGCCTACTGCCCAGCCAATTTGCTCACCGCCTGTCGTCTTAGCTGCAGGACGCGCGAAAGCTGAACGAGAGCGTGTTGCGGTTGTCGTTGTCATTTTACTACTACTTGCTGTTCTGCCTTTTGCACCAAACGAATTTTCACGCTTCGGCGCTGTTTCATTTAATGATTCCACTAGTTCTGCCGGGATTTCTGTAATGAAGCGAGACGCAGCGTTCATACTTGTTCTACCAAATAAAGTACGCATTTGCGCATTAGATAAATATAGCTCTTCTTCTGCACGAGTAATACCTACATAAGCAAGACGACGTTCTTCTTGCATTTCATCCTCTTCCATTAGAGAACGAGTATGAGGGAATATCCCTTCCTCTAAACCAACAATAAAGACAACCGGGAACTCTAATCCTTTCGCTGAGTGCATCGTCATTAAAATAACTTCTTCACCAGCAGTTGGGTCTTCATCTACACGATCAATATCAGCAACAAGTGCTAAATCTGTTAAGAATGCAACAAGGCTCTTATCTTCACTTTGAGATTCAAATGTTTGCGTAACAGATAAGAACTCGTCTAAGTTTTCTAAACGACCTTCCGCTTCTAAAGAACGCTCATTTTTCAACATATCGCGATAGCCTGTTTTTTCAATAACTTCTTCTACTAATTCTGTAACAGATAAATACTCTTGCATATTTACCCAGTTGTGTAATAAACTTGCGAATTCTTTTACTGCCTTTGTAATTTTTGCACTTACTCCAACATGCTCTATCTCATCAAATACAGCAGTTAATGAAATTCCGTTTTGCACACCGTAATTAATAATTTTATCGATAGACGTCGCACCAATACCACGCTTTGGCATGTTAATAATACGTGCAAAACTAATTTCATCATCTGGATTACCGATTAAACGTAAGTACGCCAAAATATCTTTAATCTCTTTACGGTCGTAGAACTTAGTTCCCCCAACAATTTTGTACGGAATGTTAGATTTAAGGAAAACCTCCTCGACCATACGAGACTGAGCATTCGTACGATATAGCACTGCAAAATCAGTGTATTTTCGTTTCCCCATTTGAAGATCGTCACGAATTTTTTTCGCAACAAAATATGCTTCGTCCTTTTCAGTTGCAGCACGATAATACGAGATTTTACTTCCAACTTGATTGTCTGTCCATAATTTCTTCGGTTTACGATTCGTATTTTTTTCAATAACAGCATTCGCTGCATTTAAAATATTTTGTGATGAACGATAGTTTTGTTCTAACAAAATTACCTGTGCATTCTCATAGTCTTTTTCAAATGACAAAATGTTAGAAATATCTGCACCACGCCAGCGATAAATAGACTGGTCAGAGTCACCTACAACGCAAAGATTTTTAAAACGTGCTGCCAAATGTTTAACAAGAAGATATTGCGCTTTGTTCGTATCTTGATACTCATCAACATGAATATATTGGAACTTACGCTGATAAAACTCTAATACTTCTGGAACACGTTCAAATAGCTGAATCGTCGTCATAATTAAATCATCAAAGTCTAATGAATTATTTTTCAAAAGACGTTTTTGATACTCTGTGTATACATCGCTCGTTAATTTTTCATATGGATCAGCCATTGTAATTTTTTTTGCATATTTATCCGCAGATAACAGTTCATTTTTCGCATTACTAATACCCGCTAAAATAGAGCGCGGCTCAAATTTCTTCGGATCAATATTGCGCTCTTTCATAATTTTTTTGACTACAGTTAGCTGATCACCTGAATCTAAGATTGTAAAGTTACGATTAATACCAATACGATCGATATCGCGTCGTAAAATACGTACACACATAGAGTGGAACGTCGAAATCCAAATATCTTCTGCTTCTGGTCCCACAAGTTTATCAATACGCTCGCGCATTTCACGAGCTGCTTTATTTGTGAAGGTAATAGCTAGTACATTCCATGGTGCTACACCTTTTTCACCAAGCAAATACGCAATACGGTGTGTTAACACGCGTGTCTTACCACTACCTGCACCTGCCATTAGTAGAAGTGGTCCATTCGTTGTTTGTACTGCTTTTTGTTGCTGTGGATTTAAACCGTTTAATAACTTATCTGTCATACCCATATACGCCTGCACCTACTCTCCTTTTACTGCTTTAACTGTTTTTAATGCGGATTTTATATCATCATAAATAATATTTCCAACGACTACTGTATCAGCATACTGTGCCATTTCTTTCGCCTGTTCTGCATTAGAAATACCACCGCCATAATATAACTTGGCTTGTTTCAATTCTGCTTTTACATTTTTAACAAGTTCAACATCTCCATACGTACCGCTATATTCTAAATAAAATATCGGTAAATGTAATAACTTGTCCGCTAAACGCGCATATGCAATAACGTCATCTTCTGTTAAATCACATTTTGCATCTGTAAGCTGGGCTACTTTCGCTTCGGGATTTAAAACACAATACCCTTCCATAAAAATTTCGTCCCAGTCCATAATATCCCCAAATTCTTTCAATGCCTCATGATGAACACCTGTTACCCATTCTACTTTTCGGCTATTTAAAACACTTGGGATGTAATAAAAATCAAATCCTGGTGTAATTGCTTCTACATCAGAAACCTCTAATACACAAGGAACTGCATATCTACGAATGCTAACTAGCATGTGTAATACGTTATCAATTGTAACTCCATCACTTCCGCCTACAATAACAGCATCCGTTCCAGACTCACAAATCATTTCTAAATATTCATCGCTTAACTCCTTATTTGGATCAAGCTTAAATACATGTTTCCATCCGGAAATATCGTACATGAAAACACCCTTCCTTTTCTCTAGTTATATCTATAGTTCTGTTTAAAATAACAGTTAGTTTTTATCTTGTTTTTTTTAAATAGCTATTAAATATTTTTCAAAAAGAAGGATTTAATTTCACCTTCTTTTTATGCATTCTTTCATTATAACAAAAAAAGCTACTGACACACACGCCGATTCCAACATCTTTTTCAACGTCAAATGTTGGATTACATATCCCAAAAATCACACGGGATACTAATAAGAGAAGTAGTATTTACTATTTCAATTTTCATAAAAAGGAGTGTTTTTCTAATGAAGCAAAACATCGGGACAATAAACGCTCTAATTCGAATTACACTTGGGCTTGTCCTCTTCGGATGTAGTGCAACTAAACTTGTACGCAAGCCGTGGTGCACTTGGGCTAACATTTTTCTATGGATTGGTGCAATGAAAGTTGCAGAGGGAATTGTTCGCTTCTGCCCTATTGTTGAAGCGTGGAAATTTGGAAAATACATGAATATGGGCGCATTTAAAATGCCTGGCATGAATTTTGCTGAACAAGGACATGCTAAAGAAGAAGTGAATCAAACTTCCGCTCATGACAAGCCAAAGTCAAAGGGAAGTTATGACGCTTCTGACAAAGAGATTGAGTCAGCGATTGAAGAAATAATCCTGGCAAAACCGCTTTGAATCATTTGTCACGATGCAAGATGCTCTCAAAGAGACTTAGCTGCTGCAGTGGGCGGTTAAGTCTTCTTTATTTTACCATAAAAACAGAACGTACATTCCCTTTTTAAAATTAAAATGTACATAAAAGATATCAATCAATAAATTTCAGAAAATTAGGTGCATATCTCTTGCTTAAAATGATATAAAAGTGATATCATTTTTATATCAGGAGGCGATCATATGAAAGAAAAACAAGTATTTTATGTAAATGGTTTTCTCGGTATTATTGGAATTTTGATTTTAGCTGCTATCGGTGTATTTTTCCTTGCACAAGAAATTTTCGTAGGAGCAGCACTAACTATTATATTAGCGGCAATTCTCGCTACAGGTATCGGTATTGTTCAACCGAATCAAGCGAAAGTTATTACGTTCTTTGGTAATTATTTAGGAACAATTCGTCAAAACGGTTTATTTTTAACAATTCCATTCGCATTCCGTCAAACTGTATCGTTACGTGTTGAAAACTTTAATAGTAAGAAATTAAAAGTAAACGATGTTGAGGGAAATCCAATTGAAATTGCAGCTGTTATTGTATATAAAGTAGTTGATTCTGCAAAAGCAATGTTCGGTGTTGAACATTACGATCGATTTGTAGAAATTCAAAGTGAAACAGCAATCCGCCACGTCGCAACAAAATATCCTTATGACAATTTCCAAGATGAAACTTGCATTACGTTACGCGGGAATACTGAAGAAATCTCTGAAGAATTAAAGCGTGAGTTAGAAGCGCGCCTTGAAATCGCTGGCGTAGAAGTATTAGAAACTCGTTTAACACATTTAGCTTATGCAACAGAAATTGCCCATGCGATGCTACAACGTCAACAAGCAAAAGCGGTATTAGCTGCTAGAAAAGAGATTGTTGAAGGTGCTGTGAAGATGGCGAAGGATTCAATCCATATGTTAGATGAGGAAGGCGTACTTGAATTAGATGACGAGCGTAAAGCGAATATGGTAAACAACCTATTAGTTGCCATCGTTTCAGATAAAGGTGCGCAACCAGTTATTAATACAGGAAGCCTATACTAAGGGCTATAAGTAATTATGGCTAAAAAGAAAAGCTTTCCATTACGTATTGATCCTGAATTACACGCAGTCATCGAAAAATGGGCGAATGATGAGTTTCGTAGCGTCAATGCACACATCGAGTATTTACTTCGAGAAATGGCAAAGCAAAAAGGAAAATTGAAGAAAGATAAAGATGCATGAACAAACAGCCCACTGAATTTTCAGCGGGCTGTTTTTATACAAAGCAAGTCATCAATAAACTTGCTTAACGCTGCTGTTCTCACACTATCTTTCCGATAAATAAAATAAGTCGGAATAAACCTGTTTTCATGTACTAACGGTGTATGAATAAGTTCTTTATGGCTATCAAATTGCTCTGCTACTTCACGTGGTAACATAGACACCCCAAGTCCAGCTTTTACGCATCCAATAATACCGTCTAAAGAATTTAATTCCATTATTTTTTTTGGAACAATCCCTTCAGATAGTAACCATTCTTCTAAAACTTTTCTATAAAAACAACCTGATTGAAAAACGATAAAAGACTGCGATTCCGAACATCCGTTATCCCACAAAACATTCCGCTTTGAAAGTAACATCATTTCCTCTTGGAATACTTCTATCTTTTCTAAAGCTGGATCATCTATACAATCAGCTACAAATGCCCCCTCTATTTCATATAAAAGTACCTTCTTCGTTAATTCTTCCGTATTGTGCGTTTGCAACATAATTTCCACTTCTGGATAGCGCATATGATAATTAGCTAAAATCGTGGGCAATCTAACAGCTGCTGCTGTTTCCATCGCTCCAATTTTCAATACTCCTCCAGGCTCCGCTGTATGTTTCACTTGCCTTTTTGATTCATTTAATAATTGAATCATTTTTTCAGCGTATGTTAACAACTTTTCTCCGGCTGGTGTTAATGTAACTCCATCTCGATGCCTATAAAATAATTGTGTTTCATATTCAGCTTCTAGCCGTTTTATTTTTGCTGTTATGTTTGATTGAACAAAATTCAACCGAATAGCTGCTCTTGAAATACTTTTCTCCTGCGCGACCATATAAAAAGCTACAAAATCTTGTAAGTTCATTCGTTCATATCCCTTCGTTCATATCATTAATTTTGATATTACATATAAAAAATCAGTATTTTACGCCCCATATATATTCCTCTATCATATATATTAGAAGATATTTCAAGAAGGGAGATTATATGAACGAGACAAAAACATGGAAAATGATTATAGCTGGGATATGTTCTTTAATAGCTGTCATGGGTATTAGTCGGTTCGCCTACACACCGATTATTTCTTTTATGGAAAAGCAAGCCCATATAGAAGATGACCTCGCTGGATATTTAGCATCCAGTAATTATCTTGGTTATTTACTTGGGGCATTCTTTATTGGATTCATTACGATAAAAAATCGTGAAAAAATATTACACCTCTGCTTATTCTTCAATGTTCTTTCAACTCTTTGTATGGGCTTAACCTCTTATATCTTTTTATGGTTTCCCCTTCGCTTTATCGGTGGTTTCACAAGTGCAATTGTATTTGTTCTTGCCTCTAGTATTGTTTTAGATTATTTATTTCAAAGTAATAAAGTCATGCTAGGTGGCATGATTTATAGCGGTGTTGGAATTGGCATTATTTTCTCTGGAAGTTTCGCACCTTTATTCAACTCAATTTGGAATTGGCAAGGTGCATGGATTGGGTTAGGACTTATTAGTTTTAGTTTAGCTATCCTTGTATGGAAATGGTTAAGAGAGGACAGTAGACGTACTATACAGCAACCAAAAAGTACTATACAAGCTACATCTCATAGAAAAAACTATTTATTTTGGCTTATTTTAGCTTACGGATTCGAAGGGTTTGGCTATATCATTACAGGGACCTTCCTTGTCACCATTGTAGAAAGAATTACACTATCACCCTTCTATGCATCTTGTAGCTGGATTATTGTCGGTATTGCTGTCATCCCATCTAGTTACATTTGGTCCACTGTTGCTCGGAAGTACGGACCAACACGAGCTCTTACATCCGCCTATATGTTACAAATTATAAGTGTACTTTCTCCACTCCTTATTCCAAACCTTTTTGGGGCATTTCTAAGTGCATTCCTTCTAGGTGCTACATTCGTCGGAATTACAATTTTAACAACTACAGAAGCAAAACGAATAAGACCGAATGAAAGTAATAAAATCATTGGTTATACGACAGGTGTTTATGGGATTGGCCAAATTATCGGTCCAATCTTTACAGGTATTATTGCAGAGCAAATGCAAAGTTTTTCCCTCCCACTCCTTGTCGCTGCTCTTACGTTAATTATCTCAATACTGCTATTATTAATTGGAGAAATAAGATGTAAGCAGGTAGAGAAAAAGTGTATATAGATACAAATAGTTTATAATCTCTTGAAAAGATTCAACGTACTATACTCTATTTCCTATAAAAAAGAAGCTAACATATGTTAGCTTCGCGTAATCTCATGCCCAATCGCACGATATCCTATATCACTACGATAAAATAAGCCATCGCTTTCAATCTTTGCGATTTCTTTATACACTCTATCTTTCGCTTCTTGTAAGTCTTTCGCTTTATAAGCAATAAATAGTACACGGCCACCATTTGTTACAAAATCCCCATGCTTCATCGCTGTACCTGAATGAAAGACAATAGCATCTTCTAAACGATCTAATCCTGTAATAATTTCACCTTTTTTATACACTTCTGGATATCCTTTTGAAGCAAGTACAACACCAATTACTGCTTCCTCTGACCACTCTAACACTAACTCACTTTCATCTAATACAGCGTTACATACATCAACTAAATCATTTTCTAAGCGAGGTAATACAACTTCTGTTTCAGGATCACCAAAGCGTGCATTAAATTCAATTACCTTTGGACCGTCATTTGTTAAAATAAGCCCTGCATATAAAATCCCTGTAAACAATCGATTTTCTTGGATCATTGCTTGAGCAGTTGGATGTAATACGGTTTGAATCGCTTCTTGAACTGCTGATTCTGGAATTTGTGGTACTGGAGAATATGCACCCATTCCGCCTGTATTTGGGCCTTTATCAGCATCAAAAGCTCGTTTATGGTCCTGAGCGATTACCATCGGATGTACAGTTGTTCCATTTACAAATGCCATTAATGAAAATTCTTGTCCATCTAAAAACTCTTCAATAACAACCTTCTTACTTGCCGCGCCGAACTTCACATCTTGTAGCATTTCTTTCACAGCTTGTAATGCCTCTTCAAGCGTCATTGCTACCGTTACCCCTTTACCAGCAGCTAATCCGTCAGCTTTAATAACAATTGGTGCACCAACTTTTTGAATGTACTGTACTGCCTCTTCATAATCTGTAAAAGTTTCGTACGCCGCAGTTGGAATATCATACTTTTTCATAAGCTCTTTTGTAAAAGCTTTACTACCTTCAATAACAGCAGCCGCTTTATTCGGACCAAATACGCGAAGTCCCTCTTCTTTAAAACGATCAACAATTCCATTCATAAGTGGAATTTCTGGTCCAACGAAAGTTAATTCCACATTATTCTCTTTGGCAAATAAAACTAATGCATCAAAATCATTTTCATCAATATCAACTGGTATTGCAACATCTCGCATACCTTCATTACCTGGTGCTACATATACCTTTTTCACTTTTGCAGATTGTGCAAACTTCCAAGCTAAAGCGTGCTCACGCCCACCGCGGCCGATTACTAAAACATTCATATTTCATCCCCCAATAATTAAATAAGTACAAACTAGAAGCTATGCTCCTAGTTTGCTTTTTCATATCAATAAAAGGTTATCTCGACCAGACTTTTTAAACATCCATATCAATAAAGGTTTAAAAAGGAGGATTAAGAGAACCGAGCAGGTCTAGGCGCATTTGCCAGGAGGACACGGAGTGTAGCTTTCCTACATGAGTACCGCACTGGCATTGCAACGACGACATGCGAAGGTTATCTTGACCGGACTTTTTAAA